>NZ_ASXX01000008.1:0-220293 GCF_001526505.1 Agrobacterium sp. D14 | reverse complement strand
ATGCTGAACAGCTATTCCGGCTGGGCGGCAGCGGCCATCGGCTTCACGCTCGGCAACGATCTCCTGATCGTGACAGGTGCGCTGGTCGGCTCCTCGGGTGCGATCCTGTCCTACATCATGTGCAAGGCGATGAACCGCTCCTTCATCTCGGTCATCCTCGGCGGCTTCGGCGGCACGACGGGCCCAGTGATGGAAATCGATGGCGAACAGGTAGCAATCGACGCCGAAGGCGTTGCTTCGGCGCTGAACGATGCCGACAGCGTTATCATCGTGCCCGGTTACGGCATGGCGGTGGCACAGGCACAAAGCGCGGTGTCCGAACTGACCCGCAAGCTGCGTGCTGACGGCAAGACCGTGCGTTTCGCCATCCACCCGGTGGCAGGCCGCCTTCCCGGCCACATGAACGTGCTGCTGGCCGAAGCCAAGGTGCCTTACGACATCGTGCTGGAAATGGACGAGATCAACGACGACTTCCCCAATACCGACGTCGTCATCGTCATCGGCTCCAACGACATCGTCAACCCGGCGGCACAGGACGATCCGAACTCACCCATCGCCGGCATGCCGGTTCTGGAAGTGTGGAAATCCAAGCTGGTCATCGTCTCCAAGCGCGGTCAGGGAACGGGTTATTCCGGCATCGAGAACCCGCTGTTCTACAAGGACAATACCCGCATGTTCTACGGCGACGCAAAGCACTCGGTAAGCGGATTGCTACCCAAGTTTGGCGTGATGTGAGGACGCAATATGTCGAAGAACTGGCGTGACGAACTCAAAGACGTATTCCTCGATGGCTTGTCAGCCGTGACGGGAAAGTCTTCGGTCGCAAGAGCTTTGTCGGAGCATACCGAGTTTGCTCCCACCATGATTGTCGCCGTCGGAAAGGCAGCCTTGGATATGTACCAAGGTTGCCGTCCCCAACATCAGGATGTGCCAGCCTATATCGTCACCAAATATGGTCATGGCAGACTAGATGAACCAAACGTTACGGTCACTCAGTCCTCTCACCCTGTTCCCGACGCGGCGTCCCTGAAGGCAGGTGAGGGGCTCGTAGCATGGCTTGACGGTGCGACGCACGACGACAAATTGCTCATGCTGGTATCCGGCGGCGCGTCATCACTTGTTGAAAAGTTAAATGAGGGGAAAAGCCTCAACGACTTGAGGCGGATGACGGCTGCTGCTTTGTCTGATGGCAGCACGATCGAAGAGATCAATGCAAGGCGCATTGAGCTATCGGAGGTGAAGGGCGGAAAATTGCTGAGCCGCTTCAAGGGATCCGAGATTCTGGTACTAGCGATTTCGGACGTATCGTCGGACGACGTTGAGATTATCGGTTCAGGAATTGGAGCTCGTGGCTCGTTTCGAGGACACTACGTATCTGAAATCGTCGCCTCTAACCGTGTCTTTCGTAGCGTTCTCGAAGAACGTTTCCGGACCCGCGGTGTCGATGTCGTAGCAAATGCAGAGACCTTAAACGCGCCAGTCGAAAAGGTCGTTTTAGCAAGCCTCAAATCTGTTCGATCGTCGGGCCCTGGCGTGTACATTTATGGTGGAGAACCGACGATTAACTTGCCCGATGATCCGGGGATCGGTGGGCGAGCGCAGGGCTTGGCATTGCTCTTTGCCAAGGCAATTGTTGGGCGAGGTGACTTGCACATTCTGGTTTCCGGATCGGACGGTAGCGATGGTGTTTCTGACGCTACCGGGGCGATCGTCGATGGTGACACCTTTGCTCGCATTCCTGATGCCGAAGGCTATCTCGAACGGGCGGACTCTGGAACCTTCTTTAAAAAAAGCGGTGAGGCGATTGTTACCGGCCCTACCGGTACCAACGTGGCGGATGTTGTCGTGTTGATGCGCGAGTAGAACGGTCACTGGCTGGAGTTTGGGCTGCTTTTTTCGCCCATCACATAAGGTTGATATCCCGGAGGTCATTGACTTTTGAATGAAAAGTTCTCATTAATTCCCTATTTGGTGAATTAATGAGGCGATTGCCCGGATAGGCTGGTGAAAGAGTCCGTCAGATATTTGCCGAACCGGAGGACATGTTTGGCAAAACGACATCAAAAACCCGAAGCTGGCTGCACTTTAAACCAGCCGTAGAATTCTCAGAGGAGGAAATCTCGTATGCCCGTCGCCAAAAAAAAATGCTTATGGAGATATGCCTGATGTTATCTCTCAACTCTCCAATAATACGCCCGATCCTGCTGGTGGTATTCCTGGTCGTTCTGTGGGATCTTTCTATTCGCCTGTTCGCTATTCCGGCCTATCTGATTCCAACGCCGCTGGACGTAGCTGTGCAAACCTATGCACAATGGCCCATGCTCCTCGCCGAAAGCGTTCCGACGTTGCAGGCTACAGTTGGAGGATTTATTCTTTCTGTCGTCGTTGGCGTACCACTCGCAATGATGATCGCATATTCCAAGATGATCGAGAGCTACGTCTATCCGCTTCTGGTCTTTTCGCAGAGCATCCCAAAAGTGGCAATCGCGCCACTTTTTGTAGTCTGGTTCGGGTTCGGTCTGATGCCGAAGGTGATCGTCGCCTTCCTGCTGGGCTTCTTTCCGATCGTGGTTTCGACGGTGCTCGGCTTCAAATCGCTCGAAGCGGACATGATCGACCTGGCGAAGTCGATGGGCAGCACCCGGCTGAAGATGTTCTTCAAGATCAGTCTTCCAAATGCACTACCCGCTATTTTTGCAAGCATGAAGGTGTCGATCACCTTGGCGGTTGTCGGCGCTGTGGTTGGAGAGTTTGTGGGTTCCAATTCGGGCATCGGTTACGTGCTTCAACGGGCGAATGGCAATTTCGATTTGCCGCTCATGTTCTCGGCCCTGATCGTCCTATCGCTCATGGGAGTGGTGTTGTTCATGGTTATCGACATCGCCGAAAAACTCATGCTGCCCTGGCATATTTCAAACCGGATCGCGACTGCTGGCGCCCACTGAACGGCGCATAATAAGAGGAGGAAAAACACATGAAATTTTCTAGTTTGTTTGTCGGCGCAGTTTTCGCTGCCACGAGCGTGTTGTCGGTACCTGCTGCCGCGTTTGCACAGAATGCCGAAAAAGTCTCGCTCATGCTGAACTGGTACGTTACCGGTCTGCACTCGCCCATCATCCTTGGGAAACAGAAGGGCTTCTTCACAGACGAAGGCGTTGATCTCGAAATTCAGGAGGGGCGTGGTTCTGGCCCAACAGTGCAGGCTGTCGCTGCGGGTAACGTGACAGTTGGATTCGCTGACTTGACAACGATGATGGCACTTGCTGTCAAGGGAGCACCCGTCATCTCTATTGGGTCAGCGCTTCAACGCAGCCCCTTTGCCGTCATTAGCCTGAAAGAAAAAGGCATCGACACGCCAGAGAAAGTGAAAGGCCTTACAATCGCGATGACAGCTGGAGATTCGCCGTCGCAGTCTTGGCCCTTGTTTTTGGAGAAGAACAACCTGAAAGGCTCTGACTTCAAGACCGTAAACGGCGACGCAAAGACGAAGGTGAACGCGGTAATCACAGGCCAGGCCGACGCACTTCTGGGCTTTGCAACGGACCAGGGAACTCAGATCGAAGCAGCCACTGGGAAGCCGGTCACCAACATGCTGTTTGCTGACTTTGGCGTGAACAGCATCGGATCCTCATTCATTGTCAACACCAAGACCGTCAAAGGAAATCCAGAGCTTCTCAAAAAATTCCTGCGCGCCGCAACGCGGTCGTTCGAGTACGCTACGGAACATCCGCAGGAAGCAGTTGATGCAGTTCGGTCCGCATACCCGAATTCCGGCAACGCCGAGAGCCTGAAACGCGGTCTCGAAACTGCGATTCCGCTTTTCAAGACACAGGAAACGAATGGCCTTCGTCCTTTGCGCGTCACGGCGGGGCAGGTGGAAGAAACCATTGCGACCATGATTGCGGTTGGAACACTCAAGTCGTCGGATACCGATGTGGCGAAGTTCTACACCGACGCACTTCTTCCGTGAGGTTACGCTGATGACTGTTGTACGCATCTCCGAGACAAGTATGAAAGAGAATGTTCCGATGACTGGCAGGCCGACCCTCATTGAATTGAAGGGGGTCACGAAAAAATTCGGCAGTTTCGAAGCTCTCAGGCCAATAGACCTCCAGATCAAAGAGGGCGAATTCGTATCCGTCGTCGGTCCTTCAGGCTGTGGCAAAAGTACTCTTCTGAAACTGGTGGCGGGATTGGCACCGATTTCGGACGGCGAGCTTCTCCTTGCAGGAAAGAAAATCTCTGGGCCCCAGACTGACGTTGGTATCGTCTTCCAGAGTGCAGTGCTGCTCGCTTGGAGAACGATTATCGACAACATCCTTCTTCAAGCGGAGATGCGCAACATGAACAAGGTGGAGGCGCGGAAGCGCGCCGAAGCCCTGATCACGATGGCGGGACTTCAGGGATTCGAAAAGAAGTATCCGTGGCAGCTATCTGGGGGCATGCAGCAGCGGGCATCGATTTGCCGTGCACTCTTGCATGATCCGCAAGTGCTCCTGATGGATGAACCTTTCGGAGCTCTCGACGCAATGACGCGCGAGAAGATGAACGTTGAGTTGCAGAGGATATGGCTCGAGTCGCGGAAGACCGTACTTCTCATCACACACAGTATCCCGGAAGCGGTGTTCCTCTCCGATAGGGTCGTCGTTATGAGCGAAAGACCGGGATCGATAGCGGCGATCTACGACATCGATCTGCCCCGGCCGCGAGATCTCAGCGTAATGGCATCACCAAAATTCGCTGAGTACACCAAGACGATCCGTCAGCACTTCTTCGCGCAAGGGTCTTTGGACGATCATTAAACCAAAATGGGAGGCGACACGCATGTCTTTGAGTCGCCTCCGGCCGGAACGTCGGGTCAGGAAGGATAGGATCCAAATGATTGGCGTTGAAATACCATGAACAAGAGAATTGTCACCATAAAGAACACCTATTCCGAGGCACTACAGCAGGCGAAGTCCGCGTTCCTGATATCGGGCACATCTTTATCTTCGACGAACATGAACACGAATTTATCTTTGATGACATTCGCACTGAAGAGAGAGTCGTCTCGGATTTGAATGTCCGTTGCATTCCTTATGAACTCAAGCGGAAACCTAATACCATTATACCGCTAATCGGTCTATTCGGGCTGTTCGCTATTCTGATTGTACTCTTGGAAAGCACTTAAGAACTTCAGGTGCACAAAAGAGAGGAAATGGGGCTCCGCGGGCATTCGTACAATAATACCCGCTAAGGGAAATCGAAGTTGTTTGGAGTGAAGCGGTTAGCGCGTACTAGCCTGTATCGTTCGAGGGGGCGGTCAATTTCATTCCAGAGATAGTCGCCGGTGAGGCAATATGAGCCCACGGAAGCGGTGCGGCCTGGGCGAGCAGGTTATCGGGGATGACGCGATGACTCGGCTGCGGAAATAATCTACGGCCTGGCTGAGATAGACGGTGTTCCACAGGGCGATGGCATTGACGATGAGGTTGAGGTCGGACGCGCTCTTGATCCGTCTTTAGCCGCCAAACTCGCCGGGCATGCGCCACTTAATCGCAACGGGACGCCGGACGATGTGGCCGGACAGTGGCGTGGCTACTATCTGATGACGCGAAATTCGTCACGGGTCAGGATATTCCAATTGATGGCGGCTTCACGATTGGCGGACTACGGTTCTAGCGGCTGGGTCTATAAACGCCGCAGTTTCTATGGGGCGATGCCGGTAGTCTGCTCTGCACGTATGCGCTTCGCGATCTCGGCAACAGTGTTCTTGCTGATGCCGAGATCCCGTGCGATCCAGCGATAGCTGCGGCCTTCAGCAATCAGCGCCATGACTTTCGGTGCTAGTCGATCTGATTTTAGGCCGTTCTCCTGTTTGGCGACCTAACCTTTTGCCGCGCGCCTTCGCAGCGGCAAGACCGGATTTCACCCGCTCACTGATGAGGTCACGTTCGAATTCGGCAATGCTGGACAGGAATGTCGCGAGCATGCGGCCATGTGGCGAAGACAAGTCGAATGCCATCCCGTTCATGGCGATGATGGAAACCTTCCAGCTTTCCAGTTCACGAAGGGTGTGGAGAAGGTCCACCGTGAGCGTCTCCACCGGTGGGTTATGCCATGCGAGCGTCCTAGCATGCACATCCATTCAATGGCCGCCGGTCGCAGGGAGCCGTTCCTCGATGTGTGCCCGATCGATGGCGTTCTCGATCTCGACATTATGCGTCATTTCATCGAGGTGTTCTGCGAGGAGGCTTCGTTACGGAGAGTACGCCAGTGGCTTAAGTCTACACACCGATCGGCATCCAGCGGCAAGGCGATCTGGTTGAGCGGGCCATCAGGCCCAGTGAGGGCGGTGGCCGGGAAAGGGGTGTTCGTGGCGGGTTGAGATTGCTGGAGTATCAATAATTCTGTGGCTTCCCACGTTACCGGCTCGAATTCCGGAGATCCGGATGGTAGATTTTGAAGCATAGGAAGCGAGTAAACTAACTTCCATGTGTGAGGTTATTGACTTCCGATTATTGCCCAGCCATACTTCGGCTTGGAGAATCATATGAACAGCGATTTCATAACATTTGCGGCTATCAGGGGCGTGCAGGCTGGATCAGCTTATTACGTCGTGATGGTGCCCATTAAATCACTGCCACTGCTTTTCAAGTTCGATGACGAGGCTGTGCCTGCAGGCTTGCGCGCTCAACGTGTGTTGAACAAGGGACGCGTTCCGCAGATCGCTGAATACATAATCACGAACCCGGAAGAGTATATTCTCTCCTCGCTGTGCGGCTCAGTTGACGGCGAGATGACGTTCGAGTCTGCCTCTTCCGAGGGATCGATGCGTTCCGTCGGACAGCTGCGCATCTCGTTGGACGCCACTATCCTGATCAACGACGGACAGCACCGTCGTGCGGCATTGGTTCAGGCTCTCAGGGAGCGTCCCACTCTCGCCTCGGAGACGATCTCCGTGGTGCTGTTTGCAGACCGAGGACTTCGGCGGGCCCAGCAGATGTTTGCCGATCTCAACATCCATGCCGTCAGGCCGAACAGCTCTATCAAGCTGCTTTACGACCATCGCGATGACCTCGCGGGACTGACGCGCGAGGTGGTCCAGAAGATTCCGTTGTTTCGCGATTTCACCTGTTTCGACAGCGCGAGCATCTCAAACCGGTCGATAAAATTCTTCACGTTCAGTTCACTTCACCAGGCGAACGCAGCCCTCCTTGGAAAAGGACGCAATGCCCAGGTCTCCGAAGCGGACCTGTCACTGGCTGTGAGGTTCTGGGAAGGGGTCATCAGGGAAATGCCCGACTGGCAGCGCGTCGGTACGCGCGCTGTGGCCGCAGCGGAGTTGCGCCAGGACTACATCCACGCGCACGGTGTTGGCATACAGGCAATCGCTATCGCGGGCGCTCAGCTGGTGGCTGAGCATCCCGAGCAATGGGAGATGAAGCTTTCCGGTCTGCGCACCATCGACTGGTCGCGCTCAAACCACCTGCTCTGGGATGGACGAGCGATCGTCACCGGAAAGGTAAACCGATCCAAGAACAGTATCGTCTTGGTCAGCAACGTTGTCGTGCGGGGGCTTGGCATGGATCTCGGCGGGGCAGCTCAGAAGATCGAGGAGCTCTACGCGCCCGAAAATGCTGTGAAATATAAGGCGGCTGGATGATGACAGACAGTGTATTTGCCAATGCCGGGCTCGCCGCCCGGCTCGCCGAAATCCAGCAGGTTTACCTCTCCGACAACCGCCCATGGGTCGTGGGATATTCCGGCGGGAAAGACTCCACTTGCACGCTGCAGCTGGTCTGGGCTGCATTGTCAGCCCTGCCCTCCGAACAGCGTCAAAAACCCGTGTTCGTCATTAGTTCGGACACTCTAGTAGAGACGCCGGTCATCGTCCGGTATATCGACGTGACGCTTGAGAGAATCGAGCAGGCCGCGAAGGCGCAGGGCCTGCTGATCCAAACTCAGAAGGTGATGCCGAAGGTCGATCGAAGCTTCTGGGTGAACATGATCGGGCGCGGCTATCCCGCGCCGTCGAGAAGGTTTCGGTGGTGCACCGAGCGACTGAAGATCGAGCCCGCTGACGAGTTCATCCGCGAGCGCGTGGCCGAATACGGAGAAGTTGTGATGGTTCTCGGCGTCCGGACCTCTGAAAGCGCTACGCGGGCGCAGTCGATGTCTTTTCATAGGATCAAGGGCTCTGCACTTTCCCGGCACTCGTCTCTTCTGAACGCCTTCGTGTACGCTCCGATCGAAGCGTTTTCAACTGACGACGTGTGGACCTATCTCCTGCAGAATGAATCACCGTGGGGGAACGACAATCGTGACCTCGTCGCCATGTATCGCAACGCCTCGTCTGGCGAATGCCCGCTGGTCGTCGATACGACGACGCCTAGTTGCGGAAACTCCCGGTTCGGCTGCTGGGTCTGCACCGTCGTCACGAAAGACAAATCGATGGAGGCGATGATCGACTCTGGAGAAGACTGGCTCGAACCACTCCTAGACTACCGGGACATGCTTGCCGAGACCCAAGCCCCCGAAAAGAAGAGACTCTATCGAGACTTCCGACGCAGAAGCGGCCAGGTTTCGTTCATAGGCGATAGCGATACGCCGGTGCCCGGACCTTACACGCTCGACTTCTGCCGCGAACTCCTCACGAAGCTCCTCAAGACGCAGGTCGAAGTCCATCGCAATGCGCCTCCCGGCGAGAATAGTCCGCTGATCCACGAGGCCGAGCTGCACGAGATCAGGCGTATCTGGCGCTCCGAACGGGGTGATTGGGCCGATAGCGTACCCGCGATCGTTCGGGATGTGCTTGGACGGAACCTGGATTGGGTGATCGAGGACAATGTCAGCTTTACACGGGAGGATGCGGACTTGCTCGGCGAACTCTGCGCGGAACACGGCGTCCCGACCGAGCTCGTTACACGGTTGCTCGACGTGGAGCGGGCCGCTCACGGGCTGAAGCGGAGACACGCCGTCCACACGCGGATCGAAGACCTGTTCAAGCAGGAATGGAGAGGCGTGGATGAGATAGTGGCCGAGCGCCGCCAGAAGCTCGTTGCAGAAGGTCATGTCCCTGCGATGGGCGGTGGCGAGCAGGAGCGGGCAGAGTTCGAGCTCGATGATGAGGTCGTGGAATGATCCTGCGTTCGCTGAAGCTTGAGAACTTCGGCCTCTATCAAGGGGTGACCGCGTTCGACCTAGTGCCTCGAAAGAACGCCGGAGGCGATACCCCGATCATTCTCATCGGGGGCAGGAACGGAGCGGGGAAGACGACGTTTCTCGAAGCGCTGCGGCTAGCGCTGTATGGCAAGCGAGCGCTTGGAACGCGCGTAGGGCAGTCCGAATACGAACAGCACCTGCGCTCGCGTCTTCACCGCGGCTCGGGAATTTCCACGGCCGCAGTCTCGCTGGAATTCGACTACGCCGAAAGCGGCGTCGTGCATCGATATGTCGTGCGACGGGAGTGGTCGGTCCGCGGGGAGGTCGTCGCGGAAGCCATCGAGCTCGAAAAGGACGGGAAGACGATCACCTCGGTGCCGCGGGAAGAATGGCATCATTTTCTCCAGGAACTAATCCCGCCGGGTCTTTCGCAGCTGTTTTTCTTTGACGGCGAAAAGATCCAGGAAATCGCCGACGGCAGTGGAGAGGAAGAGTACCTGGCCGACGCCGTCAGGGGACTCCTGGGAATCGAGCTTGTAAACCGCCTGAGGACCGATCTAGCCCTGTATCTCGCTCGTCACAGGACGGCCGACCAGACGGCGGAAAGCCTCGGCAACAGGATTGAGGCCAATATAAGGGACATCGTGGTCGCGCAACGGCGTGCCGACGAGCTTTTCGAGGAGACGGCGGAACTCGCGTCGAGAAGGGATTCGCTTGCAAGGACTGCGGAGCAAGCCCGTCGGAGGTTCGTCGCAGAAGGCGGAGACATCGCCTTGGGCAGAGCCCGGCTTGAGGCGGATATCGAAGAGAACACGAGGGTACTGCATAAAGCCGAGGGAGAGTTCCGTGAGCTTTCGAACAAGCTCTTGCCATTCGTCTACGCTCCCAAACTGCTCGCCAAATTTACCTCTGCGCTCAACACCTCGACCGCGAACGATGTTGACCTCGGGGCCCTTGGACAGATGCTTGCAGGTCTTGAGGATTGGTCGGGAGCTTCTGCGAAATGGACGCTCGAACATCGGCGGGACATAATCGATTTCATCGAAGTAAAGCAAAATGACAGCAGCTCGTCGTTTGTGGATTTGCCCGACCGCCGGGGAGCGCTCGCAACGCTTGCTGTCGCGACCCGAGAGACCGTTTCACAAGCAGCGGCACTGCATGAGGAGCTGAGGCGTCTCGTTGCTAGGGTTGACGATCTCGCAAGAAGCCTCGCCAGGGCCGACAGCGCGGCTTCCGGCGTGATGCTCGACGATTTGAGAGAAGCAGACAAGAAGGTTGGCTCGACCGAGGCTTCCCTGCTCACGAAGCAGGAGGAGCTCAAGGCCGCCCGCTACCAGATCGCGATGCTCGAGCGGGAACAGGGTCGGTTGCTCGAAGAACAGTCGAAGGAAAGAAGCACGGCGCGCCAGCATGATCTTGGCTCACGGACCGCCAAGGTTCTCCTGGAATACGAGTATAAGCTGCTGACGCTCAAGTTGAGGCAGCTGCAGACGGAGTTTCTCCGCTGCTTTGCTCATCTCGCCAGAAAGCCGGACCTAGTTGGAGACGTGAAGATCGATCCGTCGACTTTCGCCGTCACGCTTTTTGATGCCCACGGCAGCGTACTTCCGAAATCGCGATTGTCCGCTGGCGAGAAGCAAATCTATGCGACCGCAATGCTGTGGGCGCTCGCGCGGACCAGCGGACGTCATCTGCCCATGATTATCGACACGCCGCTCGCACGTCTCGATACAGAACATCGCGCGCGCCTTGTGGAGCGGTATTTTCCGGCGGCCTCGCACCAGGTGATTCTCCTGTCGACCGATACCGAAATTGATGGCTACACGATGGAGCTTTTGAGCCCTTACGTGTCGCATAGCTTCCACCTGGAGTATGATCCCACGGAGCGACGTTCGATTGCTTCCCCCGGTTATTTCCAAAGCAGTGATGAGGAGGTTGGTCGTGCACTACAGCAAGCTTAGGATTTCCGCCGACGCTACGAGCAAATTGCGTTTCCTCCGGCAACGCACCGGCCTGACCCCGAACCTTCTCTGCCGCATCGCATTGATGATATCGCTGGAGGATGGTCCGATAGGTAACGTACCGCCTCCTGACGAAGAGGGCTCCGAATTCAACTCGTACACCCTGACCGGCGAACACGGCGCTCTCTACATCGCGCTGACGAGATGGGTCGAGGAGCGAGAAGGCACGGAACCTCACCTATCCGACGACGAACTGCTGGCTCGCCTCAAGGGACATATCCATAGAGGGGTCGGCACTCTTTCCGTACGAGCCAAGTCAGCTGTCGACGTGCTGGCTCTCGCAAGGGTGGCCGCATGACGCGTCCCGTCTATCTCGACCACAACGCTACAACGCCGATCGATCCTCTTGTGATCGAGGCAATGGAACCCTACCTCCGGGAAGTGTTCGGAAACCCGTCGAGCGTCGAGCACCAGCATGGTCATGATGCGGGGCGTGCGGTCGAGGACGCCAGGATTTCGGTAGCTAAGGCTATCGGGGCGAGGGAGAACGAGATCGTTTTTACTGCCAGCGCGACCGAAGCGAACAACATAGCGATTTTCGGGGCAGCCAGAGCAAGTTCCGGTAAACGACATCTCGTCACGAGCGTAATCGAGCACCCAGCAGTTCTCGAACCGATACGCGCGCTGGAACGCGAAGGCTTCACCATAACGTATCTCGGTGTCGACGAGAGCGGAAGGATCAGTCTGGATGAGCTAGAGCGTTCTATTACTCCGGAAACCGCGCTCGTTAGCATTATGGCTGCCAACAACGAGGTAGGCGTCATTCAGCCGTATCGCCGGATCGGAGAGATCTGCACCCGCAAGGACACTCTTTTCCATTCTGACCTCGCACAGCTGATCGCTTACCACCCTGTAGACGTGGAGGCGGACAACATTCATCTGGCGAGCTTGTCGGGGCACAAAGCCTACGGCCCTAAGGGAATCGGGGCACTATACGTACGGTCTCGCAGGCCGCGTGTGAAACTGGTGCCGATGATGTTCGGAGGCGGCCAGGAAAAGGGGCTTCGTCCTGGAACTCTGAATACGGCTTCGATCGTCGGAATGGGGCGGGCGTTTTCAATTTGCACGAACAGGGCCGCATCGGACGCGAAGCATGTCGCGCAACTCTGCGCGCAGTTCTGGGAAATTCTGACCGCAGTTGTACCGGACGCGAGACTGAACGGACCCACCGATAGCAGGCTGGCAAACAACCTTTCGATATCGGTCGACGGGATCGAACCTCTTGCCCTCATGCGGCGCCTCCGAACGCAAATAAGCTTCTCGTCTTCCAGCGCTTGCGCCACTGACAAAATGCAGACCTCGCACGTGCTTCTTGCGATGTTCGGCAATACCGCGCGCGCGCGGCAAGCGTTCCGCATTGCACCGGGTCGTTTTTCGACGGCGGAAGAGGTGAGGGAGATGGCCGGGATTTTGGCCGACGATATCGTGAAGCTGAGAGAGAGCACTCAGGTAGCGTAATGGTCGGCAGACTATCAGGTCTGCGTTGCCATGGCTTCAACATCATTTCTGAAAATCCGCAAGCCTTCGTCCTTTCGCTTCTGCGACCTTTTCTCGTTTGTTCCCATCAAAGCCGGCGCGCCTGAGTGGAGAACGGGCTTCCAATCACGGCCCTAGCCGTTCAGATTGTGAATGTCCTCACTGCCATCGCGACAAGAGCTTCCGTTCGGGATTCGACAATTTCGGGGGTCCACAAGACGTTCTCGCTAATCTGCCGATTCAAAAGGGATGAGGAATTCGCGAAATACGGCCGCTTCTCGCTGAACGGTTTAGCCCCGGCGGCAATGTTTTCCGGGCTGCTGAGGTAGGTTAGGTTTCCAAGCGTATCCATCAAAGGCAGAAGGGAGCTATCGGCAGGCTCCGTATTTTCAGCATAGACGTGCTCGATGGTTCCTGTCTCGAAATCAAGTATCCGAGTCTCGTCACGGCACGTCGGAGAACCCTGCCCCCCGTCCGCATGCCATCTGGCGTAGTCTTCCAGTGTCATCAAAAGATATTTGAGCGGCTTGTTCGTGGCCTCGGTGCGGGAGTAGCGCATATTAGCCAGCGCCTGCCTGAAGGTCTCTTCGGAGACATATGTCTCGCTCAGCGCAGCAAGATCATGGCGGAGATCTGCGATGCGGAATTCACCTGCCTCTCGCCTGATTGCCACCGCGTGGCGGTTCAATACCTCGATCGCACGTCCCCGGTTTCCGTCACCCAAGACTGCGTAACGGAATGCGAACCGCTCCACCAAACGGACGACGTCTGCGAAAACGGTATCCCTCAGCTGACACGCGGAGACAAGCAACGGGATCGCATCAGTGTATCGAAGATGGAGGATAAGAAGCCTCAGGCGGTTGCGCTTCCACTGATTTACCCTCTGCGATGGGGCGAAAGGCCAGTCGCCGGCGCTTATGGACTTCACGCGGTCGAAATCGTCCTTGAGGTTTCGGACCTGCTGAAGCAGTTCCGCCGCTGTCCGCCGATCCAGCGTTATGCCAACCGTGGCGGGGAAAAAGGCGATCATATAGTCGTCCAGGAGCGTTGACTTGCTAGGCCATTGACCGACCTGGGAGGCGTACAGTCCGCCGAGCGCATTTCTGACGATGAGCGTGTCCCCGCTGAGCATCTCGTTCCAACATTCTTCCGCCTCGTTCAGTTCGGGAAGACCGACAACCGGTTCGAGCAGTTCGAGCGTCGCAGAACGCAGCAGCTCGCCCTCGGTGAGGCTCAACCCCCGGTCATTCAGGACCTGAAACAGCATGTAGGCGTCGGCTTTGTCCCCGGCTGCCATGTGGATTATAGTCCAGTCGGATTTCAAGACCTCATGGACATCGTGCAGCCGCTCGGCGGCGGCCGCCAGGTTCCCGTCGGTTTCCTCCACGAGCTCGTCGAGATATTGGCCTATCTGGTGATAGGCGGCGCTCAGGAGCTCATGAGATTTCCGATCCGCCTTAGGGTTAGAACCTGCAAGAAGCGCAGCAAAGAATGTCTGATCAGGCTCCGAAAGTTGGATCCTTGGCACGTCGACGTTCTGTAGCCTGATCTCGTCCGCGAAAATCTCATACTGATCCTGCAACAGCTGTGCCCTCTTGCTGAGGGTTTGTTGAAGAGGGTCTTCACCAGGCAGTTTCCCGGCTAGCTGAAGAAGGATGCGTTTCAGCTGGCCTACAAGCATGGCGAACGTGGCGAGACGCTGCTGACCGTCAACGACCTGGAGATTCGTCCGGCTTGATCCGGCAACCTTTGCCTCGACTGTTACCAGTCCGCCGAAGAAATGATGTCGAGAGCTTTCTTTCGCGATCCGGAGCCGGACACAGCGATTGAGGTCGTGAAGAAAGGCCGTTATCTCCGTCCATCCCCACGCGTAGTTTCGCTGGTAGCGAGGGGCCTGAAAGGTGTGCTGGCTCCCAAGGAGCTTCGCCACGCTCTGGTGTACCGGCTCGATGGTGCGGTTCACTTTGTTCTCAGCCATTGAGGTTCCACACGCTATGATACGCGACCATGAAGTCTTCGACGTTGTCAGGCGGCGAAATGCGCTCCTCGAGCTTTTCGAATCCTGCGGCAGCATAGAGGTTCAGATATTTGTCTCCTTCGTCGCTGAGGCGAGTGACAGAGCGCAGATCAAGCAGCCGAACCATTTCCTGCTCGATGCTCTGCCTGTCGTCTTCACGGATATCTTGACGAGCCAATTCCGCGTCCACGAGCAGCCCTGCGATAAGCTCCGCTTGTGAACGGTAGTCTTCCGGGTAGCCCTTTATAAACTCGTTCGCTTCGAGCTGCTCTCCTTTGCCATGCCTGCGCATGTCCAGCCCGACGAGCAGACAGCAGTAAAAGGCATCGAACATTAGGAAGCGGGTCGCATCCTTGCTAGGTGTCGTGGTGCGCGCGAAAGCCCTGGCGTCTTGTATGCCGAACCAGCTGCGCGCCCGGTTGTGGAGGAAAAAGCTCATTGGACTGCGTCCCTCCCTTGGAACGACTGGAAAGCCGTGATGCCCTCTTCGATCCGAACCTGGCCTTCCAACCGTGAGATCGTCAGATAGCGGACGTCGTTACCGCGCCGGTAGAAGCTCTCCGCGAACCCATCCCGCTCGCTCGAGATCACGAACATGATCATCTGGTCGAAAAGACCGGGGATCAGATCGCCGACCTCCCGTCGATTGCTGTTGTCGAGCGAAACCACGGGGCTATCGACCACGAAGGGCAGGCTGTAAGGCGCGTCCGACAGGAGCGATGTCAAGAACGCATATGCTACCGAAAGACTTTGACCTTCGCTGAGCTCCTTCTTTTCATGCAAACCTGGCGACGCCATCGCCAATCCGCCTGCGATCCGGGTTACTTCGAGCAGTTCCGTACGGGCGATCTGCAGTAGCTTCTCGTTCGTCAGACGGCGCACCCGTTCCCGCAGACGGGTAAGGGAGCGGGTTTCGAAATCCGTGATAAGGGCCTTCATCACGTCCGCCTTCTGATTGAACCGGCGCGTGTTGAGAGCGGTGTTGTACTTGTTGTCGCGGTCTTTCAGTTCCGCCTTGCAGAGCGAAAGGTTTGTTTCCCACGTAAGACGCAATTCACGCTGACGGCCGGAATCCTTCGTCGTTAGGCGTTCGTATTGGTGGTCCAGGCGGGAAAGACGCTCGATGACGTCGTCTCGTTGTTTGTGGAGATCGGCCAATATGGCGTCTCCGTTTTCGATACTTTCCATCTCCAGCCTGTCACGGTTCGCTTTCAGCCGCTGCCGGGAAAGTAACTTGGTACGCAGTTCCTCGATAGTCGACGCGAACCTGTTGGTGTCCGCGTCGGTTTCGCGAAGGGCGAGCTTCATCTGATTGATGATCGAAATCTGGTCCTGGGCCAGATATCTGGAGGACTCCGTGCGGATGTGTTCCTTCTCGTCGTGGCCGAGGGGCCTGCCGCAAACGCACCGCTCTTGCTTCGCGAGGTCCTGGAAAAATTCCGAGCTGATCGTTTCGGGCAGTTTCAGCTCGAACAACCGCCCGCCCAGATTGGTGAGACGAGCTAGAAGGCGAGGGTGCACATGCGGAGGGCGGCGCAACAGCGCGAGGGCCTGGCCGCTTAAGAAATGCGTGTCCTGCGTCAGCGCCTCCTGCTGTGCGGTCAGGGCGGTGAGGCGGTCGCGGTAGTCATCATTTTCCGCGAGATGTTCTTTGATGGCCGCCTCGAGCTCCTCTGCCCGCTTGCGAGCAGCGCTGCGCTGTGTCGCCAGCGTCCGCTCCTCGCTCGTCAGCCTGGTATTCGCGCGCAAGGCTTCATCGCGGGAGTTCTTCAGCCGATTAACGCCGCGATCTTCTTTGGCGGTCGTCATTGCGGCAGCGCGCAGTTGTTCGACTTCTACGATCTGTGTGACCGAAGCCTTCAAACTTGCGATCTGTCCCAGACGGTAGAGCGACTTGATGGCGTTGTCCGCGGTTTGCCCGTTCATGTCGCGAATTTGTTTCGCAAGCTCGCCGTTGAATATGAACATCTCTGCGAGCTGCGTCGTGAGAAGGTCGCTGAGTTCCGTCGGCAAAGCTCGGCCAGGCACTCTTCCACCGTCCCTGCTTTCTGCCCGCACGGTATAGCGCGACGTATTTCCCGTTCGGAAGTCGAAATCTATGCCCAGCCTGAAGGGCCGGTCGTCGACAATCAGCTGTAACTCGAAGCTACCCTCTTCCACCTGGTCGTCTGCCCGCAGGTCGAGGACCTCGGCGGGGCCGATCGCATCGTTGGACAGCAGTTTTCGAAGCAGGGACATAGTCGTGGTCTTGCCCATTCCGTTCGGCATCTGGATCAGCGACCAGCGGTTGGGCGCTTCGCCGAGATCGATATCGAGGTGGCGCAGTCCCCCGCGCAAGTTTCGGGTCTTCCAGCCACGGATAAGGACCTTCATTCGTCGTCTCCTTCGTCCACCTGGACGAGTTCGAGGACGCGCCGCACTTCGCTATCAGCGTGGTTCGATACCAGCGCGTTTTCAACGAGTTTCCGGAATCGTCTTTTGAATTCCTCGGTCTGCTCCTCCGCTGTTGCGGCGAAGGCTTCCTCGAGCGCGGCTTCTAAATCCGGATCCATGCTCACTCCTCTCCGCCATTCTCGGGCGATTTCCTAACCGCCGCGAGTTTGCGAAACCAATTTCGTCTTTCGACGTCGGCGGTGCTTTCCTCGTCTGTCTCGTCTTCGTCGAGGTCGTCGACTCGGATGAAGTCGATCACCAGGGCGCGCTTGTCCGGATTTGAGGGATCGGTACGAAGGCAGCGTCCGAGGCGTTGAACGGTTTCAAGACGAGCCCTCGAAGACGCAAACAGAACGATCGTGTTCACGGAACGGATATCGATCCCCTCGGAAATGCGCTTACAGGTCACGAGGCAGTCGAGCTGGCCAGACGCGAAGCGTTTGAGGTTGGCCCTATCATCGTCACCGTAGTAGGTGTGATAGTCCACCCCCTGCCGCATCAGGATTTCCTGAACAAGAACCCCGTATTCGGCCGTTTCGACGAATATCAGGCATCGTCCCAACACTGCAGGGTTTGCTTTTACATAGTCCGCAAACGGTGGAAGTTTTTCGGTCGACAGCTTCCTGATCCGCGCGAGCTCCTGGTACAGCTGTTCGACGGGAGACGGTTCGGGGGAACGTGCCTTGGCGTGATGGCGCTTGATGGCCTGCCTGACGGCCGCCTTGTCCTCGTCAGAGAAGCGGTACTCAAGACCAACGTAGTCGAACTCGCAGAGAATGCCGCGCTTTATGGCGGCCTCCAGCGTGAAGCGGAAGAGCACCGGGCCGATTTCTTTGTCGATGAACTCGTTTCCCTCCCGGTCATAGGCGCGTTCCGGTGTCGCGCTCAAGCCGAGGCGGAATTCGAAATCCTCAAGCCGCCCTGTCAATGCTGATACGATCGATGCCGATCCCATCCCATGGACCTCGTCGCATATCAGCAGAGTCTTTCTTTTTGTAAGCGCCGGGATCAGGGGAACAGCCTTGGCAAGGTTTTGCCGCGACATCAGAAGCACAGCGTCTTTGGGTGCGTTCATGAAAGACAGACTTTCGCGCAAGCCGCCGTAGTCGCGATAGACTGGGAGGTCTGTCCTCCTGAGGAGTTCGTTGTACCACTGATCAAGAAGATCAGTACCGTGAGCGCTGACGATGGCGGACTCCGCCAGTCCGCGTTCGCACAATTCCTCCAGAATTCTGATCGCTGTCCTGGTTTTACCTGTGCCGGTGGCCATTTCGAGGACACCGCGTCGAGCGGCGAGAAAGGCGCTGATGGCGTCTTTCTGGTGCTTCCATCGCGAGTTCTCAGAAGAGACCTGGCCCTGCTGAATGTAGGGTCGCGGAAAGTTTTTTGTGAACTCGATAAGGTTCTTCCGAATTGCCCTCGGCAGATCGTAGAGCCGGAGATTCGGGTCTTTGTTTTCCCAGAGGTTGTCGAACCTCTCCTGCTCGTTCTGCACGCGTTCGGCTTCACGCTCGTCGAGCCACGAATAATACACGCTGATGGATTCGTAGTTCCTGAACGCCTGCGCGCTGTCGTTGGGCGAGCCCCTGAAGGCGACCGCATCCTTGCCGTCGCCAAACGTACCGAACTTGTCGTGGAAGTCGCCGTCCAGGTCAGAGACGGGTACTGCCAGCTGGAAATCAAGAAGTCCGTCGGCGATCATCCAGGAGAGCGCCGCTAACGTATTTTTTTCAAGTTCCCCGGCGAGTTCGTCCAGGGTGACCTGAAGAGTCGCCCGCAGAGCCTCGTCAACTTTCGCCTTGCTACCCTCAGCCAACGCGGCGCAGTCTTCGGGCGAGAGCTTGGGACTCGCTATGATGCGGGCTCTCCCGCCATTCCTCGCCAGCTCCGCGAGGCCGGACGCGGCCAGCTTTAGCCAACGAGACGTGAAGAACCCCACGCCTCTATCGTACGTCGACGCCTGGGACAGGGCGGGCACGATAAATTCGGCCAATAGCCTGTCGGTCGATGTATTAAAGCTGGTTCTGGTACTTAGATCCCGTAATGGCATCTGTCACCCGTTCGTATAGAGAGGATTCGGTTGCTTCGAATCTTTGGTAGCCTCGTTTCTCTGAAAAAAACAGGTCACTAAGAAGCACCTCGCGTTTTTACGAACTTGGCGGGGAAGTTTCATATCTACAGGGTGCCTGATGAGCGACCGACCGGAGCCTGACCGGTTTTGAGACCGCTCATCGCTGAAGTTGACATGGCCCGCGTTCCAAGGCCGATTTTTGAAATAGGGGGGTGTCAGATCGCTTTCAGGTTTGCCTTCCCTGAAAAGTTTACGCATGACTTCAAACAGCGCCTGTCCTCCGACAGTCATCCCGCCGAGCCCGACCACGCCGACAATCAGGTTTATCCAGATTGCGGTGTGTGGAAGCGGAGGAGTAACTCTAATCTCTTCACCAGCGGCCTTGAAGCCGTTGTAAGACTGCTCGCGTTCGTTACCTGGACTCGTCACCGGTTCCCCTAACTCTTGTGGCCAGCATTTTGAACCAATATCACTGCTAAGTTGTAATTTCACTAGCGATTGCAAGTGCGAAATCATCGCGAATGAACCACTGAGAGATAGAAATTGCTATTGGCTCAAATGGTCTGTTGTGCCAAAGCAAGAAGCTTGTTGTAGTGCGTTACCCTTATGCAGCGAAGCACTGAACTGCGTTCGGTACCGAGAACAGCAAGAAGTTTCTGCATTCCAATTGCGGTACAAGCGCTGTTCCCGGCAGATGCCTGCAAAGTCAATCTACCAAAGCTGTCGCCGAATGCCGACTAAATCCATGACTTCTTCTCCTGTTGCTGCTGGCCTGATTAAGCAAGGCGGTAGCAACGGTAAAGGAAGACCGGGATGATTAATCCTTGGTCGCTTTGCGAATCTTTGCTTCCGTTGGCGGCAACAATAGCGGGGTCGTGGGTTCGTGTCCCAGCAAGGCGAACGATGGCAGGGGCCGGGCCTCAGCTATGCACGAATTCCAGCAGCGGCTTGATATCATGTTTGTCGGCGGCGCGCAGGGTTGCGACATAGCGAGTGCGCAGTTCACCGACATCGGTCAGAGTTCCGCCTCCCCAACTGAAACGCTCGCCGCCAAGACGTCCGATCAGAAGATCGGCCGCCAGGCGAGCGTGACGGCCATTTCCGTTTGGAAATGGGTGGATCGCGACCAGGCGATGGTGGAACCTGACCGTAATCTCATCCGGCGGAAATGTCTCATGCTCAACCCAATAGCGGGTGTCGCTTAACAGGCTCGCGAGCTCCATTCCGATGCGGTAGGCTTGGACGCCGATGTTGCGCTCCGTCGTTCGGAAGGTGCCTGCCCATTCCCAGACGTCGCCAAACATCCGCTTGTGCAATGTTCGCATGAAATCCTCGCTGAGCATTCGCTCAAGCGATACGCGCCGGCGACCCCGCGCCCAGGCCGCACCCTCGACGATGTTTTCCTGCTCCGCCTCGTTGAGATCACGGCGATGCGTGATCCATGTCTGAAGCAGACCCTCTCGCTCCTGCGGTTCAAGGGGCGTTGCGTCCTCAGGCTCCTGAAACAGGTCCGTCATGTCTCGCTCCAGAGGTCGCGCTCGGAGAGCTTGTCGCGAATGTATGCTTGGACGCGGGATTCAAAGTCCACCTCATCTGTGCCCTGAGCTTCGAGCCGCATTGTATGTGCGACGCGGTGGAGCTCGCGCGCTGCGATTTTTCTCGCGCGTGCCTCGATGACAGTCTCAAGTGAAGTGTTTGGAACGAGGGCGTAGACGAGTGTGCAATCCAGCGCCTCCGCTGCGCGACGTAAGGTGTTAAGTTGGATCGTACCTGCGGCTTCCGACTTCTCGATGGCTTCGACAGTTTGGGGTCGCACGCCAATGCGCGTGCCCAGCTGCATGCCCGTCATTCCGAGCGCGTCGCGTAGAGCACGCACCCATCCTTTCGGTGGCACCTTGAACCGTTCAATTGGTTGGAGCGCCCGAAGCCTTTCATCAAGGCGCAGGCGCCCCCTTTTTCGACTATCGCTTCTCATCCACTTATCTCAGGCTGTAAGCTGATCTCATGACAATATGTATCAGTATAAGGGCTGATAATCAATGTTAATAATTCAGACTTTAATATGATATATGGACTTATTATATCAGCTTACAGTCTGTGCATGCGATGGCCTCTGCCGAAAACCCAGCGGTGCATCATACCATCCAATGAGCATCCCGGCATGCACATCCATTTCAATGATCGCCGGTCGCGGGAGCTGTTCCTCGATGTGTGCCTGGTCGGCGGCGCTCTCTATCTCGACGTCATGCGTCATTCATCGACGTGTTCTGCGAGGATGGTTTCGTGACGGGCGCGCGCCCGTGGAGGAAATCACCGCACCGATCAGCATCATCCTGCGGCAACTGGCGAGCTGGCTCAAAGAGCCCTGATACGTCGCCCGCAGCGGAGTATATGCAGGCGGCAGGCGGGTGAGGGCGGCGGCCAGGAGAAAGGAGTAAGAGGGGGGAAGGGGCATTCTTGGCGGGTTGAGGTTGCTGGAGAGAAGCTCTGGCCGGCCCGCCAAGGAGCAACGACATGGCACAAGCCATTCAGAAAATCGCGCTCAACGCCGGACGCGATATCCCCTTCAACAAGCTCGTTCTCAGCCAGCAAAACGTACGCAAGACCAAGGCAGGCGTCTCGATCGAAGAGCTTGCCGACGACATTGCCCGGCGTGGCCTGCTGACCAGCCTCAATGTCCGCCCGGAATTCGACGCTGAGGGCAAGGAGACCGGTATCTATCGCATTCCGGCCGGCGGCCGCCGCTATCGCGCACTGAAACTGCTGGTCGACCGCAAGCAACTGACCAAGACCACGGGCATTCCCTGCATCGTCAGCGCGGGGGAGACCCTGGAAGCTGAAGACTCGCTTGCTGAAAACGTCAAGCGCGTCGACCTGCATCCGCTGGACGAGTTCCGTGCCATGATGGCCCTGCGTGAGCAGGGACTCGATGAGGAAGAAATCGCCGCCCGCTTCCATATCGCGGTTGCGACGGTGAAGCAGCGTTTGCGTCTGGCGTCGGTCTCGCCGCGCCTTCGCGATCTCTATGCAAACGACGAGATGAAACTCGGTCAGGTCATGGCGTTTTCAATCACCAATGACCATGCCCGGCAGGAGCAGGTCTGGGAGACTATCTCGCGGTCGCACAATCAAGATGCCTATTACATCCGCCGGATGCTGACCGAAACCTCGATCCGGGCGGCTGATCGCCGCGCGGTCTATGTCGGTATCGAGGCCTACGAGGCCGCCGGCGGTGTCGTCCTGCGCGACCTGTTCGAGCAAGACAACGGCGGATGGCTTCAGGATCCGGCGCTCATCGAGCAGCTCGTGTTCGAAAAGCTGGCGGACGACGCGGAAGTGCTGAAGACCGACGAGGGTTGGAAATGGGTCGACGCCGCGATCGACTTTCATTTCGGATATGCCTCTGGCCTTCGCCGCTTCTATGGGAAAAGGGCGGAATTCACGGAGGAAGAGCTTGTACGCCATGGCGAATTGACCGCGGAATTCGACAGGCTCAGCGATGAATATGCCGCCGCGGACGATTACTCGGAGGCAACCGAGGCTCGGCTCGAAGAGCTCGACAACGAACTGAAGACGCTGAACGATCGGCCATTTGTTTTTGATCCCGACGAAGTCGCCCGCAGCGGCGTGTTCGTTTCGCTGGCCGCCGATGGTCAGTTGAAGATTGAACGTGGTTACGTCCGGCCAGAAGACGAACCTCTTGTGGAGCCGGATACTGATGATGGTGATGGCTCCGGCGATGAAGTCGGCGGAGATAATGATGCTGCCGTGGCTACCGCGTCTGCCGGCGGTGTCAGCATCAACGGCAACCCCGTCGGTGTCGAGGAGCCGGAGGAGGAGGACGGCAAGATCAGGCCACTTTCCGATCGTCTCATCGAGGATCTGACTGCGGCCCGGACCATTGCGCTCCTGAACGCGCTGGCCAACGATCCGGTAACGGCGTTCATCGCAGCCTTGCACGCTCTCGTGCTGAAGACCTTCTACAGTTACGGTGCAGCTTCGTGCCTCGAAATCACCGTGCAGAACTCTGTATCCAACCAGGCGCACGGGCTCGGCGATACCGTCTGGGCAAAGGAGATAGAGCAGCGCCAGGAGAACTGGGGACACGATCTCCCCGGCGAGGCCGATGCGCTCTGGGGCTATCTGATCGCGCTTGATCAGGAAAGCCGCATGGCGTTGTTTGCCCATTGCACCTCGCTGACGCTCAACGCCACGATCCAGCAATGGAACAAGCGGGCGAAGGAAAACCACCACGCCCGGCAGCTTGCCCAGTCGATCGGGTTCGGCATGGTCGAGGCGGGCTGGACGCCGACGGTCGACAGTTATCTCGGCCGTGTCACCAAGGCGCACATCCTGCAGGCGGTTCGGGAAGCCAAAGGCGAGCAGTCGGCGCAGCTCATCGACCATCTCAAGAAGCCCGACATGGCGCGCGAGGCCGCCCGGCTCCTGGAAGGCAGCGGATGGCTCCCGGAAGTGCTGCGGTATCCGGCCGATGAGCTCCCGATCGAGGTCGCGGCCGCAACCGATGGTACCGACGCGCTCGTCGATGACGACGCCACCGGCACCTCCGACGCGATGACATCGATCTGCCGGCGTTCCTGACCGAGGACGCGGAGGTTGATGAAACACCGGCCAATCCTGCCGAGGATGAGGGCGGGCACCTCCAGGCAGCCGAATAGTCGGCCAACTCATCATCACTCACTCAAAGGCCCGGCCATCGTGCCGGGTCCTTTCTATTTTCTAGTCATTGGAGACAAGACGATGTCGATGTCCGTTACCGCGCCTCAACGCGCCACCATAGTCCCCGACGAACGCCGTCTGCTGTTCCTGCCTGCCTTGTTCGGCAGCTCACTCCTGATGGTCGCCGAAAACGCCGTTTATGGTTTCATGGAGCGCCTCAGCCCCCTCGATTACGGTGGCGGCTTCTGGGATTTTTACGAGTGCGAAGGCAAGCCGCTCTTTCTTGCACCGAGGTCCAAGTCCCGCTTCCGGATCACCGGCGATATCACCTGCTTCCAGGGTGAGGTTTCTGCCGAGGCGGCGGGGATCATCGCAACGATGTTCGCTCATTCGCACCTGTCGTTCCAGTTTCAGTCCGATCTGCTCTCCGAAGGATACGGGCGCCTCTACGCCTATTCGGCCGATCATCCCGAGGCTGCCGAGATCTACCAGGCGATCGACTAAGGCCCTCAGGGTGTCGCCGCCGCGCAAGAACTGTTCGGTGACGAGATCACCAACAGCGACGGGCACTGAGGTTGCGACCGAAACGCTTGGCCACCAGCATCTGACGGAGGATTGCAGGATACTGCCGACCGCCGGCGAGTGGGTGAAGGACTTCGATCCGCCCGCCTGGTTGCCGAACATGGTGCCGACGGTCGAGGAACTGGTCGAAGACGATGTTCTGCGTTTCGGCGGCGGGGCGGCGGCTTACCGCGATCTGCACCTTTGGTTCTATGACCCAAAACGTTGGGTCGATGGTCCGGCCTGGTTCCTGTTTCGCCATCATGCCTATGGTATGTTTGAAGCTGAAGAGCGTTTCGGCCCAGTTCTCGGACACGCCGCTGACCCATCCGTGCCGACCCGCGTCGTCGCCGAACGGCATGTTCAGCGGGTGCTTGGTCGCGTGCCGCCGGCGACGGACTTTCTGCGGCGGATCAGGGGCGAACGCTGGATGCTCCAGGCGACCTCGCCGCGCAAGCTCGGTCTCGATTGACGTCGATCCTGCTCCCCTTTGCCTTCAAGACGGCTCGGTCCGGATGGTCTTCCTTCCGGTCGAACCGTCGCGCCAATCGAAAAGGAGAAACCCCATGGCGCAGTTGGAAACCCTGACTGTTGTGACCATCTCGACCGGGCATGTGTCGGCTGAGACAGCGGCAATGCTCGATGCGAAACCATGCGTGGACTGGCCGTGCGCAGGAGGACCTTATGCCGGCTACGGCTGGTTCCTCTACGCCCATGACGAAAATTGTGGCGAAGGCGACCAGCTTATTCCCGACGATCTGTTTGCGGTCATGACATGGGCGCGCAACAAAGGTTTCAGCCATGTTCTGCTCGATCGTGATGCCGATCAGGTAGATGAGCTGACGTTCCACGACTGGTAACGCCGCTCGGCCGCCTTATCCCGATCCGGGGTTCAAAGACCGCGAGAGGGAGAGGAGGGCGGCTGCGGGGAGGAGTGCGGGCGTTCAAAGAGAGGGCTTTCCGCGTCTGCCCCCCATTCCGTGCCGGATCGTCGGTGCGGCCACTATCTATTTTTCCCCCACCAGCCCGGTTGGCGCGACAGCGCCAGCCGGGCTCCTTCGTTTCAGGAGCAGCCAACATGAACACCATGATTTCCCACCCATCTGCCATATCATCCGGCTTCAAGGTCGATATCTCGCGCGGCGAACGCATCGGCCGTGTGTCGTCCGAATGGTTCTCGCGCCCCGATGACGAGCGCTACCTCTCGCTTTCGGATCTCCATCGCGCAGTCAGTGAGCGGACCGAGCACGCCCGCGTTCGCACCGTTGAGAGCGCCGACATCCGCGTGGAAGCGACACGCGACAATGCTGAACGCCTTTCCCTCGTCGTTCCCGGCAGCCGCGTGCCGCTCGCGCCGACCCACTGGAGCTACGGGCAGCTTTGCAGTCTGGTGGGCGCACCAGCGAGCTACATGCGCCAGCTCCCCGCGCCGCTCGCCGCCATCAATCTTCAGCATGGGCTCCTCAATCACAGCGCCGAGATGGTCAAGACCCTGGAGATGGAGGACGGGCGTGTCGAATTGCGAGCCGTGACCGGTCCCGAATACGGGCGCATCTGGGACAAGGACCTCGTTGCAGCCGTGATGAGCATCGCGGGCAACGGCACCGGCGACACGATCTGGAAAGTGCCCGGTGTGCTCGACTGGTCGACCATGACCCATAATCCCTTCGTCGACATTACCAAGGACACGACGACGCTCTATGCGAGCGACAGGGACGTCTTCCTGTTTCTCGTCGACGACACGCACCCCATCGAGGCTGGCCGTCTTCCGAATGGTGAACCGGATCTCTACTTCCGTGGCTTCTATGCCTGGAACTCCGAGGTCGGCTCGAAAACTCTCGGCATTGCGAGCTTCTATCTGCGGGCGGTGTGTGCCAATCGCAATTTGTGGGGCACCGAAAATTTCGAGGAAATCACCATTCGGCACTCGAAATTCGCCGCGCAACGCTTCGCCCATGAGGCCGCTCCCGCCCTGACGAGCTTTGCCAATTCTTCGCCTGCGCCATTTATTGCCGGCATCCGCGCCGCCCGCGAGCGCGTCGTTGCCCGCAGCGAGGAGGATCGGTCCGATTTCCTGCGCAAACGGGGTTTCACCAAGGCCGAAACCGGCAAGATCATCGAGACGGTGCTTTCTGAAGAGGGGAGGCCGCCGGAGTCCATCTTTGACTTTGTCCAGGGCATTACAGCACTCGCGCGTGGCAAGGCCCATCAGGATACGCGGCTGGAACTGGAGGGCAAGGCGCGCAAGCTGCTCGAAAGCGCGGTCTGACCACGCCACGTCCTCGTTCATCAGAACTCTCCATCGCCCGGCCATCGCGCCGGGTTCTTCATATTCGCGAAAAGGCAATCGTCATGATCAATCTCGAAACCCGGATTTACACGGACCCGCCAATCCCTCTCTCTGACATCACGCCGCTCGAAAAGCTCGTATTGACCCACGTGCTCGAATGCAGCGAAACCGAAGCAGGACTTGTCTTGTTCACCGACTTTGGCTCGACAAATCCGATCAGCGTGAAGCGGAAGCCGCTGCTCGAAGCCTACCGAACTTCGGCACTGCAGGCGAACAGCGCGCTCAACGACTTCATTGCCAGCCGCGTCGTTGCGCTCTTGCCCGCACCTGCCGAGGTCGATGCGGAGGTGATGATCGATATCGACCTAAGCGAATTCCCGTGGCAGTTCGTCGTGCAGGACATCGTCGCGCGGTCGCCGAACATCTCGGAGGTGACGGTGATCCAGTGGATGAACCATCCCTCACAGCGTCCTGACACCTACGGCGCCAGCGTATCACTGATTACCGCCAGTGCCATCCATCATGCGACCAGCGAGGATCTATTGGCCCGTTTCCGGTTACAGGACCGGGCTTGTCGCGCTCAAGCACATCGCTTGCCCCGATAGATGGTGCTTCGGCTGGAGACGGGCATCGCGCGTTCACGGTCAGCGAGGTCGAGGCCGCTCTGTGCACCTGGGAAGCGATGCTGTATTTCCGGGGTCTGCACGAAGACGGGCGCGCGGTCCCGGATAGCATCGCCCGAATGTCGAAGCTGTGGGACGCGGGCGGCTGGCAGGCGATGCGATTGTGTGCCCTGGAGATCGTTCCTCTCGCGCAGGATGCCTATGCCGCCCTTTCCAATGCTCTGGAGAAGGACGGTTTCACCTTCGATTTCGACTTCATTCCAGCAGTTGTGGGAACGTTGCTTTGGTCGGAGGAAGGACCCTATCGCGACGGCGAACCCGAGGATTTTTTCGAAAGTGTGATGGCGGCGGTCAAACGCCAACGGCAGGATATTGCCGCTGCTGCGCTGTCCGGTTCCAAAGTTGGTCTATGACACGATCAGGCGCGGATCACGGCTGGCGGCGTGGCCGTCGTTTCCGATAGTGACACCCCCATGGGCGTCTCTGTGTCCCCGACCTTCTGTTCTGCTGCAATCGCGTCGCCGGCGGTCTTCAGATCGATGGGTCCCCAGATCGACGTCTCTTTCCGGGTGAGGCGACGCCGGTTCTTAAACTCGACGACGAACGGCTTTTGCTCAGGCTTCATGATGCTCCGGTTGGACGTGGTGGATGGATATCTCCACAGCAGGTGTCCTTATTCGCTGCGCCCTGTCAATCGCCGTCGGCCCGGTATCCCGGATCATGGGAGCCGGGGGAGTTCGCCATCCGCCACACGCCAGACCCATGGGGTGATCTCCGGCCGTGTCTCGATCATGTCGGCGAGGGCGTGTTCGTAATCATCTCCGGCGCTTGGCGGGACGATGAACATCGCGACAGGGGCCGGTTTCTGCTCAGGGAGTGTCACGGACACGATCGGCGCTTCGCGGGGCAGGTTGAAACGCAGTCCCTTGACACTCTTCCGCTTCAGGTGGCCGAGCTTCTCCAGCAGCCGCAATTCATGAATGTCCTCGAATGGCAGCCAGTGGTCGTTGACCACCATGAGTGCAACCTCTTCGACCGATGCGATGCCGGCGGCGGAGATGCCGAAGGTGGCAATGACGATCAGATGGAAGGCCTCGCTCGCGCGCCACAGTTCGAGTTCGGTCTCATAGCGGGCCGCAAGCCGCCGCCATGCGCCGTCCTCGATCATCAGCGGGAAGGGCGTGTGCCGCACGACGATCATCTGGCCTTCGCGCGCCGGGGAAAACTCCTTCACCTCGGCCACGATCATCATCAACTTGCGTGGTCCCGACCCGGTAGCCTGCACGCCCTTGAGTGCCGCCGTACGCCGGGCAGCAATGCCATCCTTGTCCTCTGGCTGGAAGACTTCCGGCACGAAAAGCACGTCGCTTAGAGGACCGCCCCGTGCTGACATCTGCGACGCGGCATTGATGAGACTGGCGCGGACCCGACCCCAGCCGCGCCGGCCTGCCCAGGTCGAGCGCCACTCTGTCAATTCGCCAGCTTCCCAGAGATAGTGGAGCATCGCCTTCAGCGACAGTTTTCGGGGCTCGCTGCGAATACCCGGCTCTGACGATTCCGTCGGCGCCGAGGATGCCGCCCGTGGTCCGCGTTTCGTCAGCGAGAAATCCAGCTTCAGTTCGGCATTGCCGCTGGCGTCGATCTGGATTGCGCTCCCGATCAACGGACCGAGGCCGGAAAGCTCGTAGGGTGGTTCGTAGGCCGGGCAGGCGGGATCATGCTCGCGCCCGGATAGTGGCATGCGCTTGACGAGATACTGATCGTCCAGCCGCGCGATGTACATCGGCACGCCCGCCTCTTTGCAAAGACACATTGGACGAAGCCGCTGCTCGTAGGCGTGCGGAAGAAGTGCCCGAAACTGCGGCGAGGATTCGTCAAGGGTTTGATCTCCGATCGTGAATTTCCGCACCCTCGTACTCCCCATTGCTTTGGTCGACGCTACATGATCGCCCACGTTTTTACTATCTAAAAATAATCAGTAAAGCGGCGAGGCAACCCCGATCGCGCCTCGTTTCTGGCCCGCGCCGACGCGCTTCGTACATTGTTCGTTGCGGGTAATCAGGCGGCGGCCGGGAGAGGATGGCCGTGGACCAGGCGGCCCTGCTGAAGTTAGAGAGCGCATTTCAGTTTGGGCTGCTTCATCCGCGCTCGGAGAAACCCCGATGAATGACATTGCCTATCAGCGTCTGTGCATCCGGGCGAATGTCGGCTGGCGTCACGTTGTCCGCGTTGCCGCCTGCCAACTCGATCGCAGGATTCGATCCGACCCCAAACATCGCTTTGCACGAAAGCGCTTCTACCTTTCGATGCTGACTGAGTACCGCGCCGACCAGCGCTATCTCGTCAACGCCTTCCGGCTTTGAAGTCGCGCTTGAAAACTTCCCCAACCCAACCGCCCGGCGCCAGCCGGGCTTTTCGTTTCCAGGAGGAGACCATGGCGATACCAGACTATGCCCGCACCAACTTTGAAACCCTGCTTCGTGCCGCCAGGGATGGCAATCTCGCGCTCATGGAGTGCCTCGACGCCAGGACCGAAGAACCTCGCTTCGTTCTTTGTGCAGTCGGCGGTGATGGCGGAGATCGCGTGTTCACACCATTCGGACACCTGGCGGCCGGTAACCCCTATGACGCCTATTTCCCGCCGGATCCCAACGATGCCAGCGGATTTTTGACCGGCGGCACTGCCGGTTCGAGCGAGCCCTTGTCGGCCACTGGGAGCAAGGGAGGCGACGATGAAAATCTGGCGTAAGCCGCGACCGGGCGATCCGCCACCGCATTTCGCCCATTCCCTCGCTTCGGTTGAACTTGGCTGGCACGATCCCGGCCGCTATCGGTTGACGCCGTCAGGTGCGCCCGATGTCCCGGCGCTGGTGCGTCCGGGCATGGCGGTGCGGACGTCCTACGGCACGAGCGGCATCGTCATTGCGGTTGAAGGTCCTGTCATCCATGTCGCGCCTGATGGCAGGGAGTTTCCGCATTTCACGATCGTCTATGTCCCGGCCGACCGCATCGGCCGGTATTCGAAGCTCGACCGCAACTGGATCAACGATTGTGTCGCCGTCGACGGCCGCATTCTGGAGCTGCTCGAAGCCAATAGCGACGAGGTCTTCATCGAGGCCACTTCCGCCGGCCCACCCTGACCATTCGCGGGCGAACGCCCGCCCTCCACCTCCATCTTTCCCAACTAGGCCCGGTGCTCTGAGGAGTGCCTGGGCCTTTCCGCGTTTCAGGAGAGCCTTATGACCCTGTCAGCCATTGCCCGTCCGCGCGCCGTCGCGCCGGTCTTCCTCAACTTCCGTTCCGAGATCGTCGAACCCGTCCGTTTTGCCATCGTCTATTGGGACGGCCCGGGAGACACCCTCTACGCCTTCGAGGATCGTGAGGCTTTCGACCGCCAGCGCGCCTGCGCCGAGCGCCATTTCGTCCATGTCCAGCAACTGTCCGCTGATGAAGCCGCAGCATGGATCGCGGGCGGCGGCAAGGCCGTCCTACACGTGGTTTCCGTCGCTGGCGTCGCGGCCTTTGGCAATCTCAAGCTCGCGCCCGGCTGAAGGCCGGGCGCTGGCCACCTCGATGGCAAAGAGGAAGAGAGGGGCCGGAAATGGGTGGCTTGGCGGGGTTTGGAGAGCGCCCGGTATGGCCAGCTCTTTCCCGCTCTCGATGAGGTCTTTCATGAACGCCATCTCCTCCCGTGCTGCCAACACGGTCGCCGTCTCGCGCGGCTCACCCAATGACCGTGGCCGTGGCAGCAAAATTCTCGCCGCCGGCGAGACGCTCCTGCCTTTCCTCGAACGTGGCCAATCTATCGGCGCAGCCGATTTGCGCACGATCCTCATCAACGCCTTCGAGGGCTCGGACGCCGAGGGCTTCTGGGCATGGAAGGATGCCTACGAGGCCTGCGAGATCGCGCAGGTGCTCTTCCTGCGCAAGTTCGGAGCAGCGATTTCCGCCCGCGCGAATGCGCCGCAGGCGGCGCTGGCGATGCTGACCAAGGTTGCGGCACTGCTTCCGACCCACACGCGTCGCTCGGAAGAAAGCCAGAAACTCCAGCAGTTTTCCACACCGATGCCGTTTGCCTACGTTGCGGCCCGCGCCGCCGGCATCCTGGCGGACGACGTTGTGCTCGAACCGTCTGCCGGCACGGGCCTCATGGCGATCTTCGCGGAACTTGCCCATGCGCGACGCCTCGCCCTCAACGAATATGCGCCGGTTCGCCGCTCCCTCCTCCAGCATCTCTTTTCCGGATCGACAGTGACGCAGCACGATGCGGCGCATATCGACGATCATCTCGATCGTTCGATCCGTCCGACGGTTGTGCTGATGAACCCGCCCTTCTCGGCGGGCGTCCATGTCGAGGGTCGCATGATTGAGGCCGCATGGCGTCATCTCGCCTCCGCCTTCGCGCGCCTTGCGCCCGGCGGCCGCCTGGTCGCGATCACCGGCTCCAGCCTTTCCCCCGACAATCCCAAATGGCGCAACGCCTTCATTCGCCTGCAGGAGCGTGGCACACTTCTGTTCAGCGCTGCGATCGACGGCTCGGTCTATGCCCGGCACGGCACGACGATGGAGACGCGGTTGACGGTGATCGACAAGATCGCTGCGAACAATCCCGCGAAGCTCGTCTCCTCCACGGGCACAGCTCCTGACCTCACGACATTGATGTCGTGGATCTCCGGCCTCGCACCGCGCTCGCCCTCGACCGCGCAAAACTCTATCGGTGCACTTTCCAACGGGATCCTGCGCGCCTGCGCCGCGAAAATGGCTGCACGCAAAGCGAGCGATACGATGCGTCCGGCGGCGGTTGGAATACCCGGTCCCGTGGCTTGCGCGCAGCGCCTGATGGTTTCACGATCTGAGGCCGCCCAGGACGAGATTGTCGAGCTGGCCTACGAGATACATGATACAGTGCCGGTCGCGCGCGCGGACGTCGCCGATGGCATCTACGAGCCCTATGAATTGCGGGCCATCCGGATTCCCGACGCCAAACCACACCCGGACAAGCTTGTCGAATCCGTCGCCATGGCGTCCGTCGCGCCGCCGAAGCCGCGTTATCGGCCGCATCTTCCCAAGCGCCTCGTCACCAACGGCGACCTCTCCGATGCCCAGCTCGAAAGCATCATCTATGCCGGCGAGGCCCATTCCGGCCATCTCGCCGGCCACTGGAAGGTCGATGCTTCCTTCGACAACCTCACGGCCGTCACGCCGGAAACCGAAGATGCCGTTCGATATCGTCGCGGCTGGTTCCTTGGCGATGGAACCGGTGCGGGCAAGGGGCGGCAAGCTGCCGGCATCATCCTGGACAACTGGTTGAAGGGCCGCCGCCGGCATGTGTGGATTTCCAAATCCGAGACCCTGATCGAAGACGCCCAGCGCGACTGGAGCGCGCTCGGTCAGGAGAAACTGCTGGTGACACCACTCTCGCGCTTCCGGCAGGGCAAGCCGATCAAGCTGGAGGAGGAGATCCTGTTTTGCACCTTCGCGACGCTGCGCACCGATGAGCGCGAAGGAAAGCGGTCGCGCGTCCAGCAGATCGTCGATTGGTTGGGTCAAGAGGCGGGGAGCGTCGAAGCCGCGACGGGGAAGGCAAAGAGTTTCGATGGCGTCATCATCTTTGATGAAGGCCACGCCATGGCGAACGCCGCCGGCGGCAAATCCGACCGCGGCGAAAAATCTGCCTCGCAGCAGGGCCGCGCTGGTCTTCGCCTGCAGCGCGCTTTGCCCAACGCCCGTGTTGTCTATGTCTCGGCAACCGGTGCATCCGAAGTCGAATCTCTTGGCTATGCCGAACGTCTGGGACTCTGGGGCAGCGCCGATTTTCCGTTCCCAACTCGATCCGAATTCATCGCGGCGATCGAGGACGGCGGCGTCGCGACGATGGAGGTGCTCGCCCGCGACCTTAAGGCAATGGGACTCTATGCCTCCCGCTCGCTGTCCTTCGAGGGTGTCGAATACGAGATCCTGGAACACGCCCTGACTGAGGAGCAGGTTCGCATCTACGATTCCTATGCCGAGGCCTATCAGGCCATCCATCATCGTCTCGACCAGGCGCTGGAAGCTTCCGGCATCACCTCCGCAGGCGGCACGCTCAATAAAAACGCGAAGGCCGCCGCCCGCTCCGCCTTCGAAAGCACTAAGCAGCGCTTCTTCAACCATCTCCTGACATCGATGAAGACACCGGCGTTGATCGGCGCGATCGGTAAAGATGTCGAGGATGGTCATGCCGCCATCGTCCAGCTCATCTCCACCGCGCAGGCGATGACGGAGCGGCGGCTGGCGGAAATCCCGACCGAGGAATGGAACGACATCCAGGTTGATGTGACGCCCCGTGAGATCGTCGCGGAGTATCTGATGAACTCGTTCCCGACGCAGCTCTTCGAGGAATTTACCGACGCGGAGGGTAATCTTCTGTCGCGGCCCGCCTACGACACCGATGGCAATCCGGTCTTGTGCCGCGAAGCGGTTACCCGCCGCGATGAACTGCTGGAGAAGCTCGGTAGCCTGCCGGCGATCCCGACAGCACTTGACCAGATCGTGCAACATTTCGGGACGGAGAAGGTCGCCGAGATCACCGGCCGATCCCGGCGCATCGTCCGCCGTGATGGCGGCGGCGCGTTTGCCCGCTTTGCCGTGGAAAGCCGGCCGGGCAGCGCCAATCTCGACGAGACACGCGCCTTCATGGATGACGAGAAACCGATCCTCGTCTTCAGCGAGGCTGGTGGCACGGGCCGCTCCTACCATGCAGACCTGGGCTGCAAGAACCAACGCCAGCGCCTGCACAATCTGCTCGAAGCCGGCTGGCGTGCGGACGTGGCGATCCAGGGCCTTGGTCGCAGTCACCGCACCAACCAGGCGCAGCCGCCGCGTTTCCGCATGATCGCCACCGACGTCAAGGCCGAGCGCCGCTTCCTGTCGACGATCGCCCGGCGCCTTGATAATATGGGCGCGCTCACGCGCGGTCAGCGCCAGACCGGCGGGCAGGGCATGTTTCGCTCGAATGACAATCTCGAATCACAATATGCCCGCGACGCCCTCCGGCAATTCTACAAGCTCATCCACCGCGGTGAGATCGCTGGCTGCTCGCTGGAAACATTCGTGGCGATCACCGGTCTTTCTCTCACGGACGAGGAAGGCGGCCTAAAGGACGAGTTGCCGCCGATCCATACCTTCCTCAATCGGATGCTGGCGCTGACCATCGCCATGCAGAACCTGCTGTTCGAATCTTTCGAACAGTTGCTGGCAGCCCGGATCGAAGGGGCAATCGCCGCCGGCGTCTATGACAAGGGACTGGAGACGCTGACCGCCGACCGTATGACGCTTAGGGATCGCAAGCTCGTCTATACCCACCCGGTCACCGGCGCGCAGTCGCACCTGCTCACCATCGAACGCATGGACCGCAACAAGCCGATGATGCTCGCGGAGGCCTTACAGATGGCGGCACGCGACCCACGCGCAATGCTGATGGTCAACGGCAAGTCCGGCCGCCCGGCGGTGATGATCCCGACGCGCTCGATCATGCTCGACGATGGCACTGTCCAGCCGCGCGTCGCGCTGATCCGGCCGATGGACGAACTGCGTTTCGAGGTGCGTCAGATCGAAGAGACGAACTGGGAGGAAGCGGACAACCAAGTGTTCTCTGCAGCCTGGGATGCCGAGGTAGCGAGTGCCCCCGAGTTCTCGACGTCGACGCTGCATGTCGTCTCCGGGCTGTTGCTGCCGATCTGGAAACTGCTGCCGCAGGACTATTGCCGGGTCTATCGCCTCCAGACCGATGATGGCGAGCGTATCATCGGTCGCGTGATCGCGCCCGCCGGTCTTGCCCGGCTGTGTAGCAACTTCGGTATCGACGGGACGCAGGTTCTGAGCCCCGGGCATGCCTGGAAGTCGGTGGCCGACGGATCCTCAATCATCAGCCTTGCCGGCGATATGACGCTGCGCCGAGTGCGCGTCATGAGTGATAATCGCGTCGAGTTGACCGGTTTCACCGACGGCATGCGCGATTGGCTCCGCTCCATCGGTCTCTTCTCCGAGATGATCGCCTGGAAGCTACGCTTTTTCGTGCCGGTGACGGAGGAGGGCTCTGCGATCCTCGCGAAGCTGACGCAGCGCCATCAGCTGCTCGATGTCGTCGGCCGGCGTTGATGGAGGCAGACCATGCTTTCTGCGGCCGAACTTGCAGACCGTCTCGCGCGCGATGCCGAGGCGGTCTGCCGTCATTACCTCTCCGCCGGCCGCAGGGCCGGCAATTACTGGATCGTCGGCGATATCGCCAACACCAAAGGCAAGTCGCTCTATGTCCATCTCGCTGGCCCGCGTGCGGGGCGGTGGGCTGACGCCGCGACGGCCGAATATGGCGATCTGCTGGATCTTGTGCGGGAGACCTGCGGGCTTGTCGATTTCCGCGACGTTGCCGACGAGGCACGGCGTTTCCTCAGCCTGCCTCAACCCTCAGCGGTGGCGCCCCATAGGGGCGACGCCCACAGCGATCCGCCGGTCGTCAGGCCGGCGGACGAACGCGCCAAGCGGCTGTTCCGGATGACGCAGCCGCTCGCCGGCACGCTGGCCGACAGCTATCTGCGCCAACGCGGCATTTTACGGGCGGCTTTGCTCCCAGCGCTCCGCTTCCATCCGTCGTGCTATTATCGGGAGCTCGTGACGGGCAGGACGAGCAGCTTCCCGGCGCTGATCGCGGCCGTGACCGACCCCGCTGGGACGATCACCGGCGTGCATCGCACCTGGCTAGACCCTCACGGCGATGGCAAGGCGAAGATCGACGATCCCCGCCGCGCGCTCGGCGGTCTGCTCGGCAATGCGGTGCGGTTCGGCTTCCCGGTCCAGCGCCCGATCCCGGTCATGGCTGTCGGCGAAGGTCTCGAAAGCATCTTGTCGCTCATCGCTGTGATGCCAGCCATACCGATGGTCGCGGCGCTGACCGCCAATCACCTGGCGGCCTTCCGGCTGCCGCCCGGATGCGAGCGCCTCTACATTGCCGCGGACGCTGACGCCGCTGGCCGGCACGGTATCGAAGGATTGAGTCGCCGCGCGCAGGAATGCGGGATACTGCCACTCGTCCTTGCTCCGGAACTCGGCGACTTCAACGAGGATCTGCGGCAACTCGGACCGGACCGGCTGATCGCCAATCTCAGGGCGCAACTCGCCCCGGAGGACATCCATGCCTTCCTGCCGGCGTGATGAGATCGTGACGGGGAGGCGGGGAGGGGTGCGGCGGCGCGGGTGGAAAGCCGGCTGGTCTATGCCCGGTCACTGCCCGGAATGGCGCACCTGCGGGCCTGCCGAGAGGCGACCCTTACCATCTGGCCATCAGGCCTCCAACCACCGGGACCCAAGTTTTTTCCCCGCGCCGGCAAAGCCGGCGCTCCTCGCGGGACAAAAAACTTGGATCCCGGCGGCCCGGCGCTGCGCTGGGCCGCGGCGTGGACGCCGCGGTTCCGGCCCGCCTGCCGGATGGACAGGGATCGCCGTCAGGCCGCGAAAGGCGCGGCCCAAACCGACGGAGACCATCATGAACGTCCTGCTTCCCATCGACACCGCCGCTGAACCGCACCACGCATCATCTCCAACTGACAGGTTTATCTACGAGATGCAGGTGTTCGGATATCGCCCTTTCCAGGACGAACCGGATCCGCGCCCGCTACCGGAAGAGCCGGTGGTCCAGTCGGCGCTGACCGCGATGTTCGATGCCTTTGCCGAGATGCTCGGCGATACCCGGCTGGAGACCGACCTTGAAGACCTGCTCTGGTCGACGGTCAATCTCTTTCACCGTGCCGGCGAGCGCATCCAGCGAGAGCTTCAGCGTAATGAGGACGCACAGCGCAACGGCCAGCGCGAACAGGACGGTTCGGAGGTGAAGAGCGTCGAGCTTGAGCGCTATATCGTCGAAGGCATCACGCTCCTCGAGCGCCGCAATGCCTTCGAGTTCATGCGCGATTATGCCGCTGACCTCTTCGAAGCACAGACCGGATCGGCATGGCGGCCACGCACGGGCTCAAAGGTCAGCCACGCCAACATGACTGCTGCGATGATCGATAGCAGAGATTTCCTCTCCGCTCGCCGACACGCCGAGACAGAGGTGCTGATCCCGGCGGGGACAAAGATCGCTTTCGCTGGCGGCATGGACTACAACGATCACGAGGCGATCTGGGATGCGCTCGATCGCGCCCATACGAAATTTCCCGACATGGTCCTGTTACACGGCGGTTCGGTGAAAGGTGCCGAACGCATCGCTGCGTGCTGGGCGGAGAACCGCAAGGTCACGCAGATCGCGTTCAAGCCAAACTGGACGAAGCACGCCAAGGCTGCTCCCTTCCGCCGAAACGACGACTTACTGTCGGTGATGCCCGCTGGCCTCATCGTCTTCCCGGGCTCCGGCATCACCGGCAATCTTGCCGACAAGGCCCGACGCTTCGGAATCCCCGTCTGGCGCTTCGGTGGAGACGGCGTGTAAACGATCCGATCCCTTCAGAGGCCGTGCAGGCATCCGCAGCATGGCCTTTGAAGTTACACAGTCCATCATGAGCCAAGCGTGTTACCTCTAAAGATCGCAGGCACGGTTGATGGAAAACACGCGGATGCTATAGTTCGATAAGAATAACGTGCGAATGGTAACTATGTGATGCCAAACTCTGTTTCATCGTCTGATCAGCGACGTTCACCTCTTCGTCTCGCGGAGATATTTGTCGTATTTCCATTCCGCACAGCCGTTGTTCTAAGCGCTCTCGGTCTTGTTTATCTTGTGGTTTCACTCAGACAGGATGAAAGCCCGGCTTGGCTCGCAACCGCCGCAGCAGCAGGTGTATGGGTTCTGGTCCTCGCAAGTGTTGTCCGCTCTGTGATTGCACTGACAGCAGCGTCTGACAGCCACTATAATCATGGTGCGAGGATAACGGTGACAATGCTCGGAAAATTTCTCCTGGAACTGCCCGAACTCAAGCGCAGGTATCTTGAGATGAGGTTCGAGGATCCGGAATCATCGATACGGTTCCGTTTCCCGTGGCAGATGGCTCGTGGCGCTGTTTCTCCGTCGCTTCGGTGTATCGAGGTCCTGCTTCTGCTGGTGGGCGCAATTCCTTCCGTGCTGATCTTTCTCGCCTTTGGCTTGATTGTCGGCAACGCCGATGCATGGGGACCGGCGCTCGGACAGCCTTCTTTTGCGATCGCAATCGCTTTCGGATGGGTTATCGTCCTTCTGAGTGCTGTCGCTGTCTTGCTTGCTTTGATCGACGCAGTGTTGCTGCTCTTCGCTGAGAGTATCAGGCCGAGTTTCGCGAACAGGGCACATCGGGTAGGGAATTGGTTAACGTCTCTCCGTTGACGGCGTTATTCAGTCGACCAGTCTTCAACACGCAGTTCGTCTACGCGGTTGAACTCGCCGAGATTGTTGGTGACGAGTATCAGGCCGCGGGCTTTGGCCTGACCTGCTATCAAGACGTCATAGGGACCGATAGGCGTTCCCTTTGCGGCGAGAGCCGCCCGGATCTCCCCCGCGACAAAAGCATCCCGTTGATCGAAGTCGAGGATTGGAAAATCAGCAAATAACAGGCGCAATGTTTCCAGGTTGTGCTGGACCTTTGCGCTCTTCTGGGCTCCAAAATACAATTCATGTGCGACGATCGATGGCAGACCGATCGTTCCTTCGGCGCTTTGAAACACCCGATGGGCCAACACGTCCGATCGACGGCCGATCAACGCAATGACTGCATTCGTGTCGAGAAGATGCGAAATCACGGAAACACCGTGTTAAGCTCCGGCCGGTCCTGTGGTTTTGGCTGCTCGCGCCCGCCTTCCATGAAATCGTCGCTCACGCCGCGCGCCATTGCTGCTTTCAGGGACGACCATGCTTCACCACGCTCGACGTGCGGGCGCAGAATGAGTGCATCGCCCTCCTGTGTTATGTCCACACGATCGACGTCGAAACGAAATTCTTTCGGCAGGCGAACCGCCTGAGAATTACCGGATTGAAATACGCGTGCAATATGGGGCATGGCGCGCTCCTCTTTGTATATACCGTAATGTATATACGTCGTTTTTGCCCAGATTTCAAGTAATAACACATCCAAGATCAACATGCGGGTTAACGACCAGGGCAGATGTCGAGTAAGCGCCATGCCCTGCACAATAATGAATCCCAAGCCTTGCATTTCCGGCGATTTGTGTACACATTTCCTACTCAAAAAGGAGACTCGCCATGCCTCAATCCCGGCAACAGACATCGTCTCCTCGCCGTGTCGGCGTGCGGGAGTTTCGCGGCAACCTGACGTCCTTCCTCAAACAGGTCGAGGATGGTCAGCGGTTTGTTCTTACCTCCCATCATAAGGTCGTCGCGGAAATCGGACCGCCATCAAAGGATATTGTCGTCCGCAAGCCCGGCGCGTTGCGCGGGAAGATCAAAGTTGCCGAAGACTTCGACAACCTGCCGGCGGATGTTCTGGCCTCGATGGAAGACGAGGCGTGAGGCTACTCCTTGATACGCATGCCTTGTTGTGGTGGCTGAACGACGACGAGAAGTTGGGGAACCATGCGCGTCGCCTTATCGGCGATCCCGAGAACGATGTCCTCGTCAGTACCGTTTCCCTTTGGGAAATTACCGTGAAGCTGCGGATCGGCAAGCTTGATGCCGATATAGAAGAGATTCTTGCGATCTTGCCGGATCAGGGTTTCGATCGGCTGGACATCACAGAAGCGCATCTTATCGCTCTTGCTGCTCTCCCGCTTCATCATCGCGATCCCTTCGATCATCTCCTCATGGCGCAGGCCGTGGCGGAGGAGGCGCACTTCGTTTCGCAGGATCAGAATGTTGCGCTCTACGGCATTCCGTTCGTGACCTGCTCGGACCCTGCCGCCTTCTGATCTTCGACGGGCCTGGCTCCATCGACGAAGCCGGCCCCGATCGCTTGGGTGCCGCGCTTGCCGGTGGTGGTGTGCCCGGCGGATACCAATGGCTCAGGCGGCCGGCCGCTGACACGCGAGTTGACAAAAGTCCGTATCCGATGCCTCCGCGACGCTTTATCCGATATTGCCGTGTGGTCTGCGGGTGGCGTGCGGTCACGGTGCCGACCTCGTGGGCTGAGGAAAGTGTGATGTCGGCACGGGTATGCTCATCCGCATGCAGCAGTCGCAACTAGACCGGGACGTGGACCCGGATGGCGGCGAAGCGCTCAGGAGGCAGGTGGCCAATCTCCCGCAGCGCTGGACCGGGCCGCCAATGGGTTTCGCGCCCTTCCATTGCTCCGAACCATTCCCGTTTTATGTCGCTCGTATAGACGACCGCCTGCTTTTGCGGCCAACCCCTGAAGGGGTAAGACTCGGCCGAAATTTTTGCGAAATTCGATTTCAGTTGTTTGCTTCTGGCGGAAAATAGAATTTCGCAAAAATTTCGGGCGAGCTGACCGCAGCAGGTCAGCCGTCTCTTCGTGCGCCATCGGGAATGGTCCCGAGCAACCGAAGGAGACAGAACCATGGCCACCACGATCGCAACCCTGACGCAGAAGACCGACGGCATCCTCGAAGGCGTCTTCGCCACCATCCGGGTCAACGCCCCGATCGCCATCGTCCCGAACGCCAACAAGGCAAGCGAGGAAGCCCCCGACTACCGCGTCATCCACCGCAAGACCGGTTTCGAGATCGGCGCAGGCTGGAACCGCATCGCCCGCCAAACCGGCGAGGAATACCTCTCCGTCAAGCTGGAGGCTCCCGAGATCGGCGTCATCTTCGGCAACCTCGCCCAGGCACCCGGCGGCGACCCGAGCAAGAAGGTGATCCTTTGGAACAATCCGAACTGAACGGCGAGCATCGGCCCCGAGCGATCGGGGCCGGCTTCCGCGAGTGAGGCCCGCCGGCCGAGAGGACTTGAGGAATGATCGCGGGCATCGAGCCCGCGATCATTCTTCTGGTGCCACACGAGACCAAACCCTGTCTGCTCAGAACACCAAGTCTGCCGTGAGGATCGCGCCGCCTCAAGGACATCGCGGCCCCTCCAATTTTCAGCCGACGCCCTCTGGGGCGCCGTCAGAAAATCGGTTCCTCCGCTCGCCGCCTCCGGCGGTCGCTACGCGATCCTTGACCCGACCCGATCCTCACGACCCTCGGCGTCATCTTTCACAAACGTCAAGGAGACGAAGATGACCCTGGAACAGCACATCGAAGAACTGCGGATGGAGCTCAGGAACTGCTGGGACCGCGAGGAACGCCGCGAGATAGAGGCGGAGCTGGAAGCCGCGCATGGCAAACTTGACGCCTGGCTCAACGAAATGGTGCAGGATCTGCGGGATATGAAGCCTCCCTTCTGAGGGAGGCATTTGCCGTGTCACCAAGCCCGGTCCGCCGGATCGACCGGCGGACCGGGCTCAGCTGCGCTGCGCGCTTACAATGATCATCGATGAACAGGTCTGCCCCTCCTCGTAACCAGTCTGCAGGTGGCGCTGACCGTCGCATTCGTCAGGCGATACGCTCATGCCGGATAGTCTTCGGTCGATAACCACGAGCCCGTTTCCGGCGGACGAGATCGAGGAACAGATGCACCGCGTCTTCCTCTCGCTCGAAATGATGCATCGTCATCTGCCCGTCGAAGCCGATGCGGCCCCATCGGCGGGTCAGACAGAGAGTACCGAACAACGTCGGTTCGATCGTGAGTGCGTAGTAGCGCGCCATGTTTTTGGCGGGGTCCGTGCGTTCTATATAGAGCTGGTACGGTTGAATGAGCATGGCCCAAGAATCGCCGATCGGGGAAACCCCGTCCAACGACAGTTTTGAATCTATTGCCATGCAACGATTCATTTTGCTGATGGAATGATGCTGCGGCAAAAAGCGGTAGCCGGGCAAATCGGCTATCGCCGACCGGGCTCTAGTCGCGCCGTTCCGTCGCTCCCTGAGCCGGCTTCGCCGGCTCGGCCTTCGGTGACGATCCCTTTTGCAGGCGGCAACGATATCGGCCAGTCGCTGAACCGCAGGAGACATCGTCGCTGGATGCGGTTGGCTGATCGACGCTGGACAGATGGAAGTTCGCGCCCAAACAGTCCGTTCTTGCTTTGATCTCCATAGTGACCTAGTCTTCCTTTGGCCGACGGTATCAGATGTTGGCCGCGTGGGAGCGTGTGTGCAATTGATCAGACAAGACGGTGCGATGAGCGAAACCCAGCCTCGAGCCAGAATCCTTTCACAGGCCGCTCGACGGAACCCTGTTCTGCGACTGGCGTCGTTTTTTTTCGCCCGGCTGATCACCGTGATCGTCGTCGGAAGTGCCATGGCCGTGTTCTATTGTGCCTGGCATCTCGCGTTTTTTCTGCTTTGCATGTTTCGACCCGTCGTCAATGTTCTTGTTCTAGGCGGTGTCGTCATGCTGCCGCTCTCGTTCGCAGCCATGGTAAAGCCGGAAGCGGCGAACGGAATGCCATTCTGGGCGATCTTCCTGATGGCGGTCGGCTCCATCAGCTTCGCGATGGCTTATTCGAAGTTCGTCGACTGGTTCACGCCGCCGGGCGAGGCCGATCCGTTCAAGCGTTATCGCCGTTCCGATTGGGTGATGCGTTAGCGACCACACTGATCACTCGCTTTCACCGCTCACGGTTGTTAATGTGCGCGCGAGAACTGGCGGAATCCATCGAACGAACTTTGAAGAGGATATACTATGTCGTCAATTCAGAAAGCCGCCGCCGCAACTGCCGAAATTGATGGGCATGTCTTCACGGCCCTCGAAGCGCTCCGTGGATTCGATGGACGCATCGCGAACGGCTACGGTGTCTACAGCGATCCTTCGAACCTCCGGCGCGATCTAGTCGAAGCCCGCAAGGCAATCGAGTCTGCGCTCAGCGTCATGCAGGCAACGACATGGCCGACCGCCGCCGAATACGATCGCGAGGAACACGCCTGAATTCTTCACGGCTTGGATTTGACGAACCGATTGGTTTTGGCAGCCTCATTCATGGTCTTACGCCGGAAATAGATCGCCCGCCCGCAGCGGATCGGGCTATGCCCTTGCACGATGATGATCTGCTCGTCTTTCCGCATCGACTGCGTAATCTCGTGCGGCATGATCAGCGGCCGGCGTTGAAAGTTGAGGCTCTCCGATTTGCGCGATGCGCTGTTCTTCGTGTCCCAGCCGATGTTTCGGGAACTGCCCTTCACTTCAACGGTCATCTCCCCACATTGTGCCGAGACGTTGCGCGCCGTCTCCAACGCTTTGATCGCGGCATAGCTCGCGAACGCGCAGCCATCGATCCATGAGACCGCGCCGTCTTTTCCAAAATGCCGTTCCAGCTGACCGACGGACTGGTAGAGGAGCATCATGCTGATGCCGTACTTACGGCCGCGATCGCGCGCTTCTTCCAGCACGCGCATGTAGCCGAGCAGGTCCACTTCGTCCAACATGAACAGGGCGCGGCGCTCGAACGCGCCGTCGGCCTCGATCATCGCGTTGATCAGAGAGCCGACGATCACACGTCCGATCCCCGGATAGGATCGCAGGATCGATGCGGGGATATTGAGGAACACGTCTTTTTTGCCTCTGATGAGATCGCTGGGCTTGAATGTGTTGCCGCAGACGAGCGCCGCGTAATTGTCGAGCGAGAGCCACTGCGTATCTTTCGACGCGGTCGAATAGACGCCAGAGAACGTCTGCTCTGTCATGTTGACGAACACGCCCAGCGTTTCGCTGATGAACTTGGATGCTGAATGCTGCTGAACGTCACGGAGCATGGCGAGCACGGACGTCTCCGGCTCGGAGACGATCTGGCGAAGGCTGCGCAGATTGCGCCGGCCTTCATATTCCGGCGACAGCATGACGTGCGCGAGCAGGCCGGTCAGCAGGTTATGCGCCTGAGACTGGAAGTAGGAGCCGGTGGAGGATTCGAAGCGCACGCTTTCCGAAAGCAGCATGTGGGCGATACCGACGATGTCCTGTTCCTTCTGCCTCGACGTCTCGATGCCATCAAGTACGTTGAAGCCCATGATCGGGTTCGTCGGGTCGAGCACCATTACCTGACGCCCAAGTCTCTCCCGCCGATGCTCGACGACCATCGGTGCCACCTCTGTCGACGGATCGAGGCAGATCAGCGGTCCCGAATACCGAAGAGCCGTCGGAATGACGTTGCTCGTGGTTTTGTACCCACCGGATCCGGCGAAGAACAGCATATGGGTGGAATCGAAATCCTGCTTGTAGGTGAGCAGCGGCGCTTTGCCACCCTGTCCCCAAGTTGCCGGATCGTTCGGATCGAAGGGCAGCGCATGGACGATTTCCCTGTCGACGCGGTAACGCTCCCCGACGACAATCTCGCCGTCGTCGGGGAAGAGCCGGCCCGCCGCGGACATCGACAGCCAGTCCGCGTCTCCGAAGGTGCCGCGCCTGGCGCGCTTTACAGGTTCGGATACCACCGTCGAAATGCGTGCGGACACGGCGGTCGCCATGAAGCCGACAACACCGCCGACGACGGCCACCATGTCGAGGAACGACAGCGCCTGGTTCCATGTCACAGCGCCGCTCTCGACGGAACGTGAAAGCCGGCTGAATTCCCGCAGCACATAGAAGCCAGCGACCGATAGGAAGCACATGAGCGTCGCCATCGCGATCGGTCTTCGCCGATGCAACGGCAACGCCCAGACTGTCAAAAGCCCAGCCAGCGGTCCAAGCAAGAGAACCGGAACAGGAGCGGCTCGAAGGAACCAGTATTGCGTTTTCCCCGTCATGCCCACGGCAAGCTCTGGCCAGTGCCAGCCGATGACATAGGCGGCAAACGCGGTAACTGTGATCGGCACAAAAGTGAGCAACAGGCTGGGATGCGGCTTTGCCCTTATTGTCATTCTGCCGCCTCGATCATAGGCGGGATGTTGCCATCCAGAATAGGGGCCTTGAAAGCTTCCTCGCCGATGCCCCGAAGCCGCCGATGTTCGAACGAGCTCGGCGCGATCCTCGCAAGCTCTAGCAATCCGCCAAGCAGGAAAGCGCGGTCGGTCTTCGACAGTCCCGCTCGGACGACGATGCCGCCGAGCAGGAATTTTTCGCGGGCCTCCTTTTTCCGGTCACCTGTCATGAGGAACCTCCGTCGCCGCTCCAGCGCCACCACCTGCCGATCCACGCGGCGCAGCGAATGCGCCAGCAGGCTTTCTCTTCTCCCCTCTGCGAAATCGCGCTGCGATCTCTTCGAAGATGCGATCGACCTCCTCGTCGGCGATCTCCATCTCCGCTAGTCCCGATTTCGTTGCTGCGCGGGCAAATCGATCAGCTGATTTGACTATTAAAGTTCTTCTGCGTTCGCGCAGTTTTTCGATTTGCGCATCGATATCGAGAATTGACGGTTTAGCAGCCATATTCTGGTCCTTTCCAATTGCAGTAAACTTTCTGCTTTTCGATTTAACTAACTAGAAAATAGTAGTCAAATAAGCTACGTTGCACAAGTCCCCAAAACGTCGATGCCGGAATTCCGGCTTGGGCCGTCTTCCGGAAAAGCGGCATGGCCTTGGCAGGCCATCGGTTTGAGGGCGCAATATACGTCGCTTGCGCGACGTGCTTGGAAGGTCAGGAGACGGCATTGGCGATCATGTTCGTCAGAGCGCAGGTGATCAGCAGGGGAGCGGGACGCAGCATCGTCTCGGCTGCCGCCTATCGTCATCGCGCCCGGATGATGGACGAGCAGGCCGGCACGTCCTTCAGCTATCAGGGCGGGGCATCCGAGCTCGTGCATGAGGAGCTGGCGCTGCCGGATCAAATCCCCGCCTGGCTGAACACGGCCGTCAACGGCAAAACCGTGGCTGCGGCCAGCGAGGCTCTCTGGAACGCGGTCGATGCCTTCGAGACGCGGGCGGATGCGCAGCTTGCCCGTGAGCTGATCATCGCCCTGCCGGAAGAGCTGACGCGGGCGGAGAATATCGCCCTGGTCCGTGAGTTCGTCACGGACAGTCTTACGTCGAAAGGTATGGTCGCCGATTGGGTATTCCACGACAAAGACGGCAATCCGCACATCCATCTGATGACGACGCTCAGGCCGCTGACGGAGGAGGGGTTCGGGCCGAAGAAGGTGGCGGTATTGGGCGAGGACGGAGAACCGCTGCGTGTCGTCACGCCCGACCGGCCGAACGGTAAGATCGTCTACAAGATCTGGGCCGGCGACAAGGAAACGATGAAGGCATGGAAGATCGCCTGGGCGGGAACGGCCAATCGACATCTAGCCCTTGCGGGACATGATATCCGCCTCGACGGTCGCTCCTATGCCGAACAGGGCCTCGACGGCATCGCGCAGAAACACCTCGGGCCGGAAAAGGCAGCACTCGCCCGGAAGGGCATTGAGATGTATTTCGCGCCGGCCGATCTCGCCCGTCGGCAGGAAATGGCCGACCGGCTGCTGGCCGAACCGGAGCTTCTGCTGAAGCAGCTCGCCAACGAACGATCCACTTTCGACGAGCGCGATATCGCCAAGGCGCTGCATCGCTATGTCGACGATCCCACCGATTTCGCCAATATACGCGCGCGGCTGATGACTTCCGACGATCTCGTGCTGCTGAAGCCGCAGCGGATTGACGATCAGAGCGGAAAGGTCGCAGAGCCCGCTGTCTTCACCACGCGCGAAATCCTGCGCATCGAATTTGACATGGCGCAGTCGGCAGAGGTCTTGTCGAAGCGAACCGGCTTCGGCGTTGCCGATGCCAAGATTGCCGCCGCCGTGCGACAGGTGGAAACGGCCGATCCAGAAAAGCCTTTCAAGCTCGATGCGGAACAGGTCGATGCCGTCAGGCATGTCACCGGTGAGAACGCCGTCGCCGCAGTCGTCGGTCTTGCTGGTGCGGGGAAGTCGACGCTGCTGGCCGCGGCCCGCGTTGCCTGGGAAAGGGACGATCGCCGGGTTTTCGGCGCAGCGCTTGCCGGTAAGGCAGCAGAAGGACTTGAAGACAGTTCCGGCATCAAGTCACGCACGCTCGCCTCCTGGGAACTGGCGTGGGCGAACGGAAGGGATCTTGTCGGAAGGGGCAACGTCTTCGTCATCGACGAGGCCGGTATGGTGTCATCACAGCAGATGGCGCGGGTGCTCAAGGTCCTGGAGGAGGCCGGCGCGAAAGCCGTTTTGGTCGGCGACGCCATGCAGCTTCAGCCGATCCAGGCGGGCGCAGCGTTCCGCGCGATCAGCGACCGGATCGGCTTTACCGAACTTGCGGGCGTGCGCCGCCAGCGCGAGGAGTGGGCGCGCGAAGCTTCGCGCCTGTTCGCGCGTGGCGAGGTGGAAAAGGGTCTTGATGCCTATGCCGCACATGGCCGCCTTGTCGAAAGCGAAACGCGCGACGAGATCATCGGCCGCATGGTTTCCGATTGGGCGGATGCGCGGCGTGCCCTCGTTCAGGCATCCCGGAATGAGGAATACGGAACTCGCCTTCGCGGGGACGAGTTGCTCGTCCTCGCCCACACCAACGATGACGTTCGCAAGCTGAACGAAGCCCTGCGCAAGGTGATGATCGATGACGGCGCGCTGACCGGCGCGCGCGAGTTCCATACGGCGCGTGGGGCGCGTGCGTTCGCCGCGGGCGACCGCATCATCTTCCTTGAGAATGCCCGGTTCCTTGAACCGCGGGCACGTCGTCTGGGCCCGCAATACGTCAAGAACGGCATGCTCGGGACGATCGTTGCGACCGGCGACAAACGTGCCGGTCCGCTTCTTTCGGTGCGTCTCGACAACGGCCGCGACGTCGTTATCAGCGAGGACAGTTATCGCAATGTCGATCACGGTTATGCGGCGACCATTCATAAATCTCAAGGGGTAACCGTCGAGCGGACTTTCGTGCTGGCCACCGGTATGATGGACCAGCATCTGACCTATGTGTCGATGACGCGTCATCGCGACCGGGCCGATCTCTATGCGGCCAAGGAAGATTTCCAGCCAAAGCTGGAATGGGGCAGGGCGGCACGCGCCGATCATGCCGCGGGTGTCACCGGCGAGCTCGTGGAAACCGGTCTTGCGAAATTCCGGCCTAGTGATGAAGACGCGGACGAAAGTCCTTATGCTGACATGAAGACCGACGACGGAGCCGTCCACCGTCTCTGGGGCGTGAGCCTGCCGAAGGCGCTGGAAGAGGGCGGCGTCTCGGAAGGCGACACCGTGACGCTGCGCAAGGACGGCGTCGAACGGGTCACGGTCACCGTGCCTGTCATCGACGAGAAAACGGGGAACAAGAGTTTCGAGGAACGGACGGTTGACCGGAATGTCTGGACTGCGGAACTGAGGGAAACGGCCGACGTCCGTCGAGAGCGGATCGAGCGCGAGAGCCACCGGCCCGAATTGTTCAAACAGCTTGTCGAGCGTCTTGGCCGATCCGGCGCGAAGACGACGACGCTCGATTTCGAGAGCGAGGAAGGCTACCAGGGGCATGCCCGCGACTTTGCAAGGCGGCGCGGTATCGACGCGCTCGCCGGGGTTGCGGCCGGAATGGAGGAGGGCGTTTCCCGGCGGCTGGCGTGGATTGCGGAAAAGCGAGGGGAGGTAGCGAGGCTCTGGGAGCGGGCAAGCGTCGCGCTTGGTTTTGCTATCGAACGGGAACGCAGCATCTCCTACAATGAGGCACCGGCGGCGACTGTCGCGGCGGATATCCCGGTCGGTGGCTACCATCTGATCCCGCCCACCACCACGTTCACCCGCAGCGTCGAGCAGGATGCCCGCCGTGCGCAGCTTTTGTCCGAACGCTGGAAGGAGCGGGAGGCCATTCTGCGGCCGGTTCTCGAGAAGGTCTATCGCGATCCGGATGCGGCGCTGATCCGCTTGAATGCGCTCGCTTCGAATTCCGCGATCGAGCCCCGCAAGCTCGCCGACGATCTCGCGATGGCGCCGAACCGTCTCGGTCGCCTGCGCGGGTTTGATCTCATAGTCGACGGACGGGCGGCACGCGATGAACGGACCGCAGCGATGGCGGCACTCAATGACTTGGTGCCGCTGGCACGCGCGCACGCGACGGAGTTCCGCAGGAATGAGGATCGCTTCCAGGATCGCGAGAAGACCCGCCGCGCCCATATGTCCTTGTCGATCCCGGCGATTTCGAAGCGGGCGATGGCGCGCCTCGTCGAGATCGAGGCCGTGCGCAAGCAGGGCGGTGAGGATGCCTACAAGACCGCATTCTCTTTCACCGTCGAGGATCGAGAGATCGTTCAAGAGGTGAAGGCGGCGAGCGACGCGCTGAACGCTCGTTTCGGCTGGAGCGCCTTCACCGCGAAGGCCGATGCGACCGCCGAGCGCAATGTTGCTGAGCGTATGCCGGAAGACTTGACCGATGACCGCCGCGAAAAGCTGGTGCGCCTGTTCGAGGTTATCAGGCGCTTCATCGACGAGCAGCATCTTGCCGAGAAACAGGATCGATCAAAGATCGTCGCCGGCGCGAGTGTCGAGGCCGGAAAGGAGAGCCTAGCCATGCTTCCCATGCTCGCCGCCGTCACCGAGTTCAAGACGCCGGTGGAAGAAGAAGCCCGCACGCGGGCGCTCGTCGTCCCGCATTATCGGCATCATCGTGCCGCGCTTGCCGAGACGGCCGGGCGTATCTGGCGCGATCCCACCGGCGCCGCGGGCAAGATCGAGGATCTGATCGTGAAGGGCATCGCCAGCGAGCGGATTGCGGCGGCGGTCACAAATGATCCCGCCGCCTATGGTGCGCTGCGCGGTTCCGATCGCATCATGGACAAGTTGCTCGCCGTCGGCCGGGAGCGGAAAGACGCGCTCCAGGCTGTGCCTGAAGCCGCCAGCAGGGTTCGCTCGCTCGGCGCATCCTGGGCCAGTGCTTTCGATGCGGAGAGCCAGGCGATCAGGGAAGAACGTCGGCGCATGTCCGTTGCAATTCCCGGTCTGTCACCGGCGGCCGAAGGAGCTCTTCTCGACCTCGTCGCCGACCTGAAGAAGCAGAAACAAGAAAAGGCAAAGAGTTCCAGGATCGAGACCGCCGCTCGCTCCCTCGATCCTGACATCGCCCGAGAGTTCGCCGCTGTCAGCCGGGCGCTCAACGAGCGCTTTGGCAGAAACGCGATCCTGCGCGGCGAGACGGATGTCATCAATCGCGTCTCGCCGGCGCAGCGCCGCGCCTTCGAGGCGATGCGGGAGCGCCTGCAGGTCGTACAGCAAACTGTGCGGACGCACGGCAGCCAGGAGATCATATCCGAGCGCCAGCGCCGTGCCATCGATCGCGCCCGCGGTCTCATTCGATAGCCAGGTTTTTGGAGAGCGAAAGGAAGCAGATGACAGAGCAGGAGACGTCCTACGACCCGATCGTTCGAACAGAGATCGCCATCGAGATCCTCAACCAGGCGCGGGCCATCGTCACCGCCCGCGTCTACGAGCTTGAGGACACGGATCTGGCGGCTGCCGAAGCGCTGCGCCAGCGACGTCGCGATCTCATCAATGTTCAGCAGCGCCTTCCCCCGATGACCGTGATGCTGTCGAGAACGTCATCGGGGTCTGGGGACCGCGCGGTGCAGGACGAGACCCGCTTCTGGGCGGAGTTCTGATCATGGCCGAGGATCAGGCGTCCGGCCCGCTCTCGCCGGAGAGGAACGAGAGCATTTTCCGCAATGACACCTTCCCGATTATCTGCCGACGACAATGACGCTGGCAGAGCGGCCGCGCCTTATCGTGCTCGGCGGCCAGCCGGGCGCCGGCAAGACGGACGTGCTGATCGCCAGCCATGCGGAGCTTGAACAATCTGGCTCGGCGATCGGCATCGCCGGCGACGATCTCAGGTCCTTCCATCCGGGATCCGGAGACTGCCTCGCAGTTCACGCAAGTGGACGCTGGGCGATGGGCGGAAAAACTGCTGGCGGCGGCGACCGAGCGCAAGGTGAACATCGTCTTCGAGACGACGATGCGCACCCCCCGAAAACGTCGCTCGTGTCATAGGGATGGCGCGCGAGGCTGGCTACCTGTTTACGCAACACCGCGAGGCCGACGGCGAAGACGCACGGCGGGCGCGGACTATCTTCCAGCGCCAAGCCGATGCGCTCAGCCTGGTCGTTGAGCTCTACGACAATGCCCTGCGCGATCACGAGCGCGGGCCGATCGGCAATGTCGAGACTCACGCCGTCGAGTGTCTTTCACAGAGCTACATGGCGCTGAGGCTTGTCAAGGCGGCGAGCGATCTTGGTCTTGTGCCAGAAGAGGGGAGGATTGTTGCGACGCGTGCCATGGTCCAGCAAAAGCGCGCGAGCGGCGAGTTTCCGGCAGCCCATCGGTTACCGGCCGATCTTGCCGTCGAGACATCGGACGGACTACGCAGGCGTCTAACGGACTATTTTGGTGCCGCGCTTTATCGCGTGGCCATCGACCGGGACGTGTTCAGCTCAACGGATCGCATATCGCGTCTCGCCAATGTCACGAATTCCTGGATGGAGACCGCTGGTATGCGTAGTGCTCTTTCGCGAGCCGCGAATAGCGTTTACGGGTCAGGTAAAACGACGAAAGCCTAGCGTTGGCTTATGCTCGAGCTGATCGCCCTATAGGGGAACCGGTCCCCCGATGGTGTGCGTAAGGCGTCATCTCGCCGGTTTCAACGGCCTTCTGCAAGCCGACGGATACACGGCCTAAACCAGCTTGGCAAAAGCCGGCAGCAACGAGGCGGGTCAGCTCGCTGTGTGCTGGGCGCATCTAAGGCGAAAGTTCTATAATTCGCACATCAGCGGCGTTTTGCAAGCTGCAAACGACACGGTCATTACCATGAGCGAACTGTGAAAGGTTGAGGATGAGTGCCACAAAAGGACGCCAACGCTCGCGAGGCACTGCGCTAGAAGAAGTCTGCGGTTATCGTCACCAACCTCTTCGACCTATGGAAAAAGGAACTGCTCAAAATCTCAGGGAAGTCCATGACCGCCGAGGCGATCTGCTATGCGCGCCACCGGCGGCAAGCACTGGAATCATTCCTGGCTGATGGTCGTGTTGAAATCGACGCCAGTATCGTTGAACGGGCCACCGGCCACAAAACAATCACGAGAAAAATCGTTTATTCGCTAGGAAGCGAGGGAGGTGGAAGGACTTGGGAGACACTGGCCACACTTCTTCAGACGTGCAAAATGAACAGTGTCGATCCGATCGCCTGGCTCACTCAGACCCAAAATCGCATCGCTAATGGCAGGCACGTATCTGAACACGAGGCTCTTGTCCCCTGAAACTTCACATCCGACGCTATGGGCTGACCCTATTACGATCCAGCTGAAATTGACTGAAGGTTAGGCCCATGACGGGCTACTGGCAGCTGTATGAGGCTGTCGGGCGGGGTCCGCTACTTCTGGCGGACCGCACGTATGACAACGGCAGGTAAAGACAGGATCTCATAACGCGACGAGCAGTGGCATATATCCATCCCATGTGAAACATGGTCACTACTCCTGCTTTCCGTCCGTGGCTTTAACACAGCGCGACGCCATCGGGAGGTTTAGCAAAGTCAAGCACTTCAGTGCATTCGCAGCATGATGCGACAAACGCGATAACACTTACTCGCATCAATCCAGCGCGATTAAAAATTCGTATCTGGAACAGGTTTAATGCGTCCGTCACCTAGTCTAGTCGATCGTGGTCGAAGTTTTCGGCCCTGCTTTATCGGCGATGTGGACCAAGGCCCAAAATGCGCAGAGCCTTCACAAACCCGCCTTCATCCACTTGAGCAGCCTTCGCCGTTGACGCATGTGCGTGACTTGCCAAATGCAAGTTTATAAACTGAGTACTTGAACTATTAATTATCTTCTGTCATTATTATGTTCATTCTCTCGGTTGGTTGAGTTCCAGAGCGAATGAAAAGCGTGATCGAAATAGCCACGCTGGAGACGGTGCCGCGACGCTGAACTATGGACACCAAAGGGGGAGTGGCTTGCATGCGGCCGAAGTTGAATGGCATCGCTTTCATCCTCCACGTTCAAGACGTGCTGCGGACGGAGCGTTTCTATACGGAACACTTGGGAATCGCCTTTACGCGCAACACTGAGGCGGACGGGTCAGAGTGGCTTCTGGCAAAGATCGGGAATGAGACCGAGATGCTCGTTTTCCCCGGCGATCCCGCACCCGGAAATACCCCAGGTATTGTCTTCGGTATTGCAGAGGGCGGCATTGAGACCGTCGTCGCTGGTCTTGAGGCGGCAAACACGGAAATCGTCTCGCCGGTCGCCATCGCACCTGGTGGGTGGAGTGCCGATTTCAAGGATCCCGATGGCCACACGATGTCGCTCTTTCAGGACGGTTCGCTGCCGAAGACATTGGCTGCGTCAAATTAACGCCAAATGCTCCGAGCCCGAAGGAACGTACCTTTCAGCCGCGGGAGCAAGCCTATTCCGAACACCGTAGTTCAGCTCACAGTGGAGTCCTCCATGCCCCCGATTGACGATGATGACATTCTGACGGTTGCTTACTTTCTCGTGCTGATGTTGCCGGACGACGGCTTTGCGGCCGAGCCTGAGCACCGGGCAGCTCACATCGCGTTCATCGAAACGATGGAAGCCGCTGATGTGGTTCTGCTGGGCGGCGAGCTTGGCTCGCCGGTGGATGGCGCGCAGGCAGCCTACCTGCTGCATGTCTCGTCCCAGGCTGAAGCGGAACAGTGGGCTGCCAAAGACCCTCTCGTCCTCAACAAGGTATGCCAGACGCGCGTCGTTCCTTGGCACCTTGTTGGTATTGCGCCCTCTGCGATCGATCCAACATTCAGGACATGATCCAGCAGAGGGATAATCGTCGAAGATTGCAGGCTTCATGACCGATCATTGCCGCTACGACCAAGCCACTACTAGTTTCGGACTAGTGACGAGGATCGAAGCTTTCTACACCCGGCACAGTTTTCCGCGTCATACGCATGATTATTACGCCTTTGCGATTGTCGACGCTGGCGTCGAGGATTACTTCGCGCGGGGCAGATACCATCTTGTTTCTGGCGCGGACGTCGTGCTGCTCAATCCGGGCGATGTCCATACGGGAGCCGCCTACGACGATCGCGGCTGGAGCTATCGTATGCTGGTCGTGGATCCGGCGCTGATCGAGCAACTGGCGCGGGAGCGCGGCCTGGACTCTGGGCTGGTGTTTTTCAAGACGCCAGTCGTCCGTGACCAAATCGGGCGCACCATGCTCTCGTCGCTGCTGTCGCACGGCATAGAACAGGTGCACCCTTTGGTCCTCGACGAGCAGTTGATCGCTCTTTTCGATCATCTCGCTGAGCATCACGTCAGCAGTCCGCAGGCGTTGACCCCGCCAGGCGGGGCGGACGGGTTACGACGAGTGCGCGACTTCATCGGCGATAACCCGGCGCGCGCGCATTCGCTTGCTGAGCTTGCCGGAATCTCGGGGCTGTCCAGAACCTATCTCGCAACGGCGTTTCGAGACCGATATGGACTTCCCCCCACGGCATTCCTGCTCCAGGAGCGGCTTGCACGGGCCCGGCGGCTCTTGCTGGCGCAGGACAGTTCAATCGCGCACATTGCGGCGGAGGCCGGGTTCTACGACCAGAGCGATCTCAACCGGCATTTCGTGCGCAATTTCGGCATCAGCCCCGGACGTTTGCGCCGCCAACTGCGAACGTCCTCGCGGGCCTGAGCATCCTCCATGAACATGCTTCCGATCCGTACCATGCCAAACAGCGGCGGCCCAATGGCCTGTCGGCTGAGCCCGTTCCGCTCTTCAATCAATCCGCGCAGTCGGTGCCTTCGCCTTCTCGTTGACGATCCGGTTCGCGAGCGCGACGCATTCGCCGCAGATTTGGTGCCCCGAAGCGCTTGTCCTGGGCACCTCCCGGCTCCGCTTGCCGCAAAACGAACAGCGCTGCTTTGACTGTTCATCCAATAGCTCGAAGTGGGAGCCTTCCTTGCGCCCCCTGTGCCCTTGACAGTCAGCGCTGCCGCTTCAATGCACCCGTCGCAGATATAGACGCTGGGGCCGGCAATCAGCTTGCCCACGGAATCCGGCGCCTTCCCACAAAATGAGCAGCCTCGGGCCGCTTCCGCATTGCTGCCGATCAGTCGCTGCCACCAGCTCTGGGGCTTCCACCGATCAACTGGTGGATTCGCTGATGACTTAGCCCAAGAACCTGCGAGATCTTACGGATTGTTGCACCTTCCACGTAAAGCCGACGCACCGAGGTTCCAAAATCTTTCCGGGCTTCGTCCAATCGTTGCTCCGCCTCTTGGAGGTTCGCCTGTGCCGTTTCAGCACTTTGCCGATGGCGAGAATCTTCTACGTGGCGCACCGAAAATCTCTACTGTCTATGACGCTAGACACAATGGCTACTGCCGACCGAGCGCTTCTGTCAAAAGGCGCGCTGTGCGCGGCCGCGGCGCGGCCCCTCGGATGGGGGTACGATGCGTGCGCGACGTCATCGGCGATAACTCCATGCGCGGCAACTGCGAACGTCTTCGCGCACCTGAACATCCTCCAAGAAACCTGCATCCGATCCGTGCCATGCCAAGCCCCGTGAAGCGGACAGGGGGAGGACGCAATATTGAAGGCATTACTGGCTGGCCTTAGCGCGGGCGCTCTCTGGGGCTCGCTTTCGTCGCTCCTGATCTTGTGCGCCCGGCGACCCCGGTCCAACTGACCGTGCTGCGATATCTGGTCTTCGGGCTGTCCTCGGCCGTCGTCCTGGTGGTACTCCCGTTCGGCGGTTGGCGATGGGTCGCCAAGCGATACTGGAAGCGGTTGCTGTTCCTGGCTCTGACCGGCAACACGCTCTATTATCTTTTGCTGTCGGAAGCGGTTCAGCGCTCCGGCTCGATCCTCCCCGCGATGATCATCGGCATCCTCCCGGTCGTCATCGCCATCGTAGGCGGCATTCGACAGCCAGCCTTCCATCTCGGGCGGTTCATCGTCCCGGTCGGCCTGATCCTCGTGGGTTTATTCCTTCATATACATGAGGGCGCGGGTGAGGTGGGCTTCGCATCCGGCACAATTCCCTGGATCGGGATCGCCTGCGCTGTAACGGCGCTATTGAGCTGGACGGTGTATGGCATCCTCAATGCCGAAACGCTTGCAGCGGACACGAGCATCAACGCGGCGGCTTGGACCGCCCTGAACGGTGTGGCGACACTCGTGACACTGGGGCCGATGATCTTGTTGATGCACGGTGCCGATACTGGGCTTTGGCTGGGCGGCGCGCTCGGATCGCCGGCGCTGCTGTTCTGGGCTCTGTGCCTTGGCCTTCTCTCCTCCTGGGTCGCGACATGGCTTTGGAACATTGCCAGCGGCCGCGTCCAGAGGAATTGCTGGGCTATCTGATCGTCTCCGAAACCGTATTCGGCGTCATCTTCGCGCTCATGGTCGAACGGCGCACTCCGACCCTGATGGAGGTTCTCGGTCTGGCCGCACTGATGGTCGGCGTTCTCTTGGGCATCCGGGCCGTGGCGAAAGCCAACGCAGCTCTGGAGCCCAGAACTCCCGTGCCGTCGCAAGAAGCGAATATTGCGTGCCCGCGGCAGCAGTGACGAGACCGGGCAGGCAATTTTAGGAGCAGAGTATGCAACTGGCTATCGCATCGGAAGAAATCGCAGTCCTCGGATGGAGCGTCGCATTCTTGCTGGCACATGTGCTGATACAGGCCGTATCGCTCGATCTTGCGGGCGACTTGAGCATCAAATATCTGCTCGGACCGCGCGATGAGCAGCGTCAAACAGCCAGCGTGCTGGCGGGCCGACTGCAACGCGCCCTGCACAATTTTCTAGAGACCTATCCCGCATTCATCGCCCTGGCATTGGCGCTTGCAGTTACTGGCAAGGTCGGTGGTATCGGTGGAAATGGCGCCTGGGTTTGGCTCATCGCAAGATTGGCCTACCTCGGCCTTTACGTGACAGGCGTTCCGGTGCTGCGAACGATTGTCTGGTTCATCTCGATGCTTGGCATCGTGCTTATGCTGATTGAGTTGATGACATGAGACGGGGCCGGCTCGGCAACGCGCATTCTCTTGTCCAACTCTCCCGAGCCGGCTCTCCACCAATCGCCATTCATCTGCCGCCATGGAAGCTTAATCTGAACTCATCAACATCGGGGAGAAAAAGGTACTGGATGTCGGATGCGGAGAGGGTCGGTTCTGCCGTCTATTGGCATCCCGAGGGTTAGCCACCATCGCATCGATCCCGCTGAATCATTGATACGCGAAGCCAGGCGGCTCGACCCGGAGGGAGACTATCGTACCGATGGCGCAGAGCGGTTGCCCTTTGAAGACGGGGTGCTTGAGCTTGTCGTGGCATACCTTAGCCTCATCGACATCGCCGACGTGAAGCAGGCAATCAACGAAATGAACCGGGTGCTTTGGCCTGGTGGCCATCTACTGATAGCCAACCTCAATAGCTTCTGGAGCGCCGCCCATCCCACAGGTTGGCGGAACGACGCCGATGGCCATCCGCGTTTTATGATCGACCACTATATGGATGAACGCCCCCGACTTGATTGGCTGGGGCAAGCTTCGTGTCCTGAACTGGCACCGGCCGCTTAGCACGTACATATCGCTCTTGCTCGAGGCGGGTCTGCAATTGCGTTACTTCGATGAACCATTGCCGCAAGGCGGTGACGCGGCACAGTTAAAAAGCGCCCGCAGAGTGCCCGCATTTCTCGTCACGGACTGGGAAAAGCCCTAGGCGGAAGCAGCTCAACAAACAAATATATGTGGGGCTGCGTCCAGCCGGACTGGTTTGCCGCGGTAGTCCTCAGCGTTGATGCTTACATGAGCGTTCACGCTAAGGCCGACGGTGGTGGGAATAGTCCACCGTCGTCCGTTCCAATCTCGATGCTCAGCGAGACATGGCGAGGTCGCGTGAGGGCGAAGATGGTCGCTTCGACGACATCGCGGCTGGTCCCGCGCTGTCCTTTTTGGCGGGTGACTGCAGCATCCCAGTCCGGCTGATCTGGAATTGCATCGTCAAGGTAAGGTGGATTGATCAGGAGCGCACGTATTGGCGTACCTGCAAAGGTTTGCCGGAAGCCATCTGCAAGCGCTACCTGGCCTCGCTTTGCAGCGTAGAATGGCACCGAAACGCCCTGGAGCGCCGCGTTAGGCAGTCCGCTTATGGAGCCGATGATGACGACGTCGGGCGCGTCCGATGAGACCAAAAGGGGGCGAAGTCCCTGCGTGAGCAGAAAGGTGCCCGTCAAGGCCGCGTTGATTACGCCGAGCACTTCGGTGTCGTCATAGGGGCTAGCGGAGGCGCCTAGCCACATGGCGCCGTTGTTGATCAGTACGTCAATCCGGGGCTTCAGCGTTCCAATTTGATCGATAGCCTGCCCGATATTTTCGATGTTGACCAAGTCCAGGGAGATTAGCTCGGGCCTCTTGCCAGTGCGCGCGAACACTGCGTTCGCAACTGCCTCCAGGCCGGAGATGTGCCGGCCACAAAGCACAAGCTCGCAGCCCCTGTCCGCCAGAGACAGCGCAAAGGCAGCGCCCAGGCCGCGCCCGGCTCCAGTGATGACAACGATCTTTCCAGTGAGTTCCTGCATTTCTACGTCTAATTGTCCTGTGTTGAAAAAGCTGTCGCATCTTGGTTCCGGGACCACCGATGCTAAGATCAGCAGGCGCGAGAAATCAGTCGCGCCTGCTGAGTTTACCAGACTGTTACGGCGTTTGGTCGAAGCTGAGATTGGCCGGCTGTTCAAGATGAAGGCGATCGCCGGTCGTACCCACATCTGTGGTCACGGCTTCGAAAGAGACATCCCGTGCTCTGATGTTTCCAAACCCATGCAGCAGGATTCCATAGTGGATGCTCGCCGCTGTGGCCGGGACATCGAGAACGATCTCGCGCTCCGTCCACTCCGAGGTCCCTTGAAGAGCGCCGTTTTTCCGGTCGATCATGTTGTCGAATGCCAGCACCGCACCGGCCGCGTCATCGACCCGGAGCCAGATCGAGCCGGCATCCGCGTCCTCCGTTCGGAGGGCTGCGGCGAGCCGGACTCGTTTGCCGCGGTAGCCTTCAGCGCTGATGCTTTGCATGAGCGTTGCGAAGTCCTCCTCGCCGGCGCCAACGCCGGAAGACCGACCACGACTGCAGGCGATCAACGCGGTGCCGGGTTCTGCTGGGTCCAGACCGATCCGATAGAAGCGGTGGGCGGTGTTGTCGTTGGCGAGCCAGTTGACAGGAACTTCAAGTGTGGCCTCGTCTTTGCCGGCAACCGCGCCGATCCTGGCGGCCAGGATGTTCCAGTTCGCAACTCCGAACTGTCGCGCGACGATTTCGAGCGCTTCGCTGTGCGACAATTCCACCTTTCGTTCGGCCATTGTCTGCCGAAGCGTTTTGGCCATCGTCTTGGCGTCGAGAAAATTCTGCATGGTTAGATCCTCTTGATGAAGGCGATCTCGGTGTGAGTGTCAGTGCTCGCATTGCCGACGGATCGCCCGATAAGAAGGTCAAACCGTTGATTGTCGTGCATTCACCATCCCCAGAGGGGTGCGAGCGGCCGGTTGCACGAACCGATTTCAGAATACCAGCGCAGGTCTCTTTTCCAATCGAGGGTGCGATGCGTAGTGGAATTTTTCTGTCGTCCTTCATCGTCATCGATCACGTGAAGCTGCAGAAGAAATAGCTGCCACCAAGCCTGCGGCATCTCACGAGATCGCCGCCGAAGAGGCTGATGATACTTTTCCGCGCGCCGCCGTTGCCCGATACGGGATCGAATGGAGCCGCATTCACGACATCCTGGGACGGGTCGAAAACAATGCCCGACCAGTTGTCCAGTATCCCCTCCGGGTTGAAGGCGACGCGCAATGGCGGTCCACGATCGGCGATAAAAGTGATGCCGCGCTCGCTCTGATGCTTCCCGTCGGCGCGATCGCGATGACCGGCTTCGAGCGAAGCTATGATTGCTTCGTATTGGGTGCGGTTGCTCAAGAGCCGCAGCCAGGCGCCTGTGAGGGAGCCCATGGAAAAGGTAGGCGTGCTTAAGGCCAACAGAGTGAAAGCCAGAACTGGAGCGGTGGCGATGTCGAGGATGCGGCTGCGGACGGGGCGGCCTGGTTTCCTGGCAAGCTTGATGCCGCGCCACAGGAACACCGTGGTCCCGGCAAGCAGGGCGATGAACAGGGCCGGCAAAGCCAGGACTATGATGAACCCAACCAGCGCTCCACCCAGGCTTGCGGAGACGCCAAAGCCGAAGCTCATTGCGAGTAGGGCAATGAATACCAATGCGAGGCGCGCCCGATCAGTCATGCGTTCGCCCGCCTGATAGTTCAGCCCTGCGATAGGCGTTGGAAACGCGTTCCCGGAGCGCCAGGAGATCCGACTGCGGGAACCAGCGGCCATTGGCCATGACCCCGACTGGGCGCGAAAGGGTGCTCAGGTCGTCGAGGGGGTTGGTCGCGGTGACGATCAAGTCGGCGCGGCTGCCGACGGCGATGGTCCCAAAGGGCGGCAGTTGAGGATGGGCCCCCGCAATGAAGATGCCGGGATTACGGGTCGCGGTCGCCAGCGCGTCGAAACGGCTGAGACCAGCCGCCTCTAGTGCAAGCAGGTTCTCGTGAAGGGCAAATCCCGGAACAAGGCCCGGGATGTCGGGGGAGTCGGTGCCTGACAGCAGATGGACACCGGCAGCGTTCATGCGGTGGACGAAGATATCCAGAAACCTGCGGCGCGCGTCGAGAGATCCGGACCGGCGCGCATATCCCGACGATGCCCAGGACACCCGGTAACCGGGCGCAAGATAGCGGGCCTCGGGCGATGCGAGATATTGCTCGACGACCTCCGGCCGGCCCCACTGCCGGGTGATGGCGCCATAGGTTACGAGGTCGGCAACGACGAAGGCCTCGTGACGGCGAACGAGAGCGATCGCTGCGGGGATGTCCCTGACATCCGGCGCGGCATTCGCATCGGCCTGATCCGGGGTGGGGAAGAAGGTGTAAAAGAACTCTTCGGCGTGCGCGACCAGCAGCTGGCCGGCCTCGAGTTGGCGGGCGAGGCCGACGCTGGTTATGCCGTGTCCCACGATCGGAATCTTCGCCGCGGCCGCCGCAGTCACTATGGCCCCAAACGCCTCCGGCGAAAGGTTGTTGTAGAACTTGATGAAGTCGTAGCCGTTGGCCTTGGCGACCTGGACGGTCGCTCGAGCGTCCTCGGCGGTCGCCACGACCAGATGCCCGTACTGGGGCGAGCCGTCGATGGCCAGTGCTGCGAAAACGCGCGGTCCCGGTACGTCTCCGCGTGACACGGCCGCGCGTGTTCTGCCGACGAAGCTGTTTCGGGCCTCACCCATGTTGAGCATGGTGGTCACGCCCAAGGACAGTTGCACTGCCAGGTCATTGGCCCCGTCGACGTGATTGTGCATGTCGGCCAGCCCGGGCGACAACCTGGCGCCGCGTCCATCGATGGTGCGGGCGCCAGCCGGAATCTCGACAGCGCGCCCGATCGCGATGATCGTCCCGTCGCGCACGAGCACCGTTTGCCCGGTCAGAACGCGCTCCCGATCCATGGGAACGACGTTGACGTTGGTGAAGGCGATGACTGCCGGCGTCGTGGCGTTCGCTCTGGCAGTTCCGGGCAGAACACAAAGCAAGGCCAAAACACAGGCGCAAAGGCGTCCAAAGGTCATTGTGGATCTCCGAGTCATGAGGCGATTGCACTGCCTTCCGATAGGAAGGCCCGCGGCGTGCGTGACGGACCGGCTGGAGCCGAAACCAGGAACTCAGTCATGGGCCACGTTCCCTTCTCCGGCTCGCATCCGTCGAAGCGCGTCACGCCGATCCGCGTCGGTGACTGATGTCAGCTTGGCCAGCGATCGGCCCAGGCGCTGACGCAGGTCGTCCATGAAGGTGAAGCCAACGGGCACGACGATCAGGCTGAGCAAGGTCGAGGTGACAAGGCCACCGATGACGGCGATCGCCATGGGCGCTCGGAAGCCGGCGTCTTCTCCCAGGCCGATTGCCGCCGGGATCATGCCGGCCGCCATCGCGATCGTGGTCATCACGATCGGCCGGACGCGCTCAGCGCCGGTCTCGATCAGCGCCTGATGGCGGTCCATGCCGGCGGCTCGCTTCTCGATCGCGAAATCGACAAGCAGGATCGAGTTCTTGGTGACGATGCCCATCAGCATGAGCAGCCCGATCACGGCAGGCAGATCGAGGGCGCCGCCATAGAGAAGCAACGCACCGAGGGCTCCGCCGATCGACAGTGGCAGCGCCAGGAGGATGGTGAGCGGCTGGAGGAAATCACGGAACAGGACGACGAGAACGGCCAGCACCATCAGGATGCCGAGCGCCATGGCCAGGCCAAAGCTCGTGAACATCTCCTCAATGTACTCCGCCTCTCCATAGGCGATCTGCTGAACCCCGGCGGGAAGAGATTTCATCGCGGCAAGCGCATTGATCTGCTCGAGCGCCTCGCCAACCGCAATGCCGTCGAGATCGGCGCTGATCGTGATCCGCCGTAGGCGATCCATGCGGTTGATCGCACCTGGGCCCTCCGACAAGCTGACATCGGCAACGGCGATAAGGGGAACAGTCTCGCCGGTCCCTGTCTCGACACGCAACTTTTCGATCTGGTCCAGGTCAGCGCGCGCGGTCGGGTCTATCCTGACCCGGATCGGCAGTTGGCGAGTGTCCAGGTTGAACTTGGCGAGGCCGGCGTCGATATCGCCAATGGTCGCGATCCGAACCATGTCGGCGATCGAGGCCGTGGTCACGCCCAGGCGGGCAGCTTCCGCAGGCCGAGGAACGATGCGCAACTCGGTTTGCGAGAGCGGTTCGTCGGTCTGGACGTTACGCAGACCGGGCATGGCCGACATCTGACCGACGACCGATTGGACGGCCTGATTCAGGGTCTCGGGGTTCTCGCCAGCCAGAATGATCTGGATGTCGCGCGGCGCGCTTTCGGCCTGAAAGGAGAAACGCAGATTTGGGACCGTCGCAATCAGCGGCGTGACTGCCCGTTCGAAGGCTTTCTGGGAGAGCCCGCGCTCTTCGAGAGGCTTGAGGCGGATGACGAGGCTGGCGCGGCGCACTTCGGCGATGCCGTCGCTGTTTTGGCCGCCGGCGACCGAGAAAACCGCATCTACGTCGTCGCGTTCCAGCAGCCGGCCGGTGATCTGTTGGATGGCCGTGTCAGTATCGCTGACGGACGCGCCGGGGGGCAGTTCGATCGTCAGACGTGACAGATTCCTGTCACTGGTGGGAATGAACCCTGAGGGAAGGAGCGGCAGCAGCATGAACGAGCCGACAAGGAGGGCGCCGGCGATGCCTGCCGTCATGCGACGATGGCGAAGCGCGAGCTCGAGCAGCCAAAGGTAGCGTCGCGTCAATCCTGATCGCCGCGCGGCGTGCCCAGCTGCCGGCTTTGGCCGGAGCAGATAAGCCGCCATGAGTGGGGTCACGAGGCGCGCGACCGCGAGGGAAACCAGGACAGCCACCGCTACCGTGACCCCGAACTGGGTGAAGTATTTGCCGACCACGCCACCGATGAAACTCACGGGCAGGAAAACCGCGACGATGGTCGCGGTGATCGCGACGACGGCGAAACCGATAGCGTCGGCGGCGTCGATTGCGGCATGGTAAGGCCGCTTGCCGCGATGCAGATGGGTGTCGATATTCTCCACCTCGACGATCGCATCATCGACCAGGATGCCGACGACGAGGGTCAGCGCCAGGAGCGTGATGCTGTTCAAGGTGAAACCAAATATCTGCATTGCTGCGAATGTCGGCAGGATCGACAACGGCATCGCGACGGCGGCGATCAGGGTGGCGCGCCAGTCGCGCAGGAAGACGAAAACGACGACCAGGGTGAGCAGTCCGCCTTCGAGCAGGGCCTCCATCGCGGCGTGATAGCTTCCTCGCGTGTAGTCGACGGTTGAAGCGATCTCGATGATCTCGACACCGGGATTGGCGGAGCGCAGCGTCGCCAGCCGCGCCTTGACTGCATCCTCGACGACGGTGTCACTGGTATCGCGCGCCCTGAAAACGGCGAAGCCGATGGCCGGCTCACCATTGAGGCGAGCGGTTTCCCGCGTTTCGGCGGGCCCGTCCGAAACGACCGCGAGATTGGCGAGCGCGGTTGATCCACCTTCTGGCAGGGCAATCTGGCGCGCGGCGAGGGCTTCGGTCGAAGACGCGCTGCCGATCGTGCGGATCGACTGCTCTTGCGCGTAAAGCGTGCTTCTGCCCGCCGGGACATTGGCGTTGGTCGCCTGAAGCTGTGCGTTCACCTGACGCGCTGTGATGCGGTAGGCGGCGAGCTGGTCCGGGTCGAGGATGATGTTGATCTCGCGAGTGACGCCTCCGAGGCGCGTTACCCGCTGCACGCCGGGCGTAGAGAGGAGTGCGCGAGAGACGGTGTCGTCGATGAACCAGGACAGTTCTGTCGCCGACAGGTTCGGCGCGCGCACCGCGTAGTGAAGAATGGCGCCGCCTTCCACGTCCAGCCGGTTTACGACCGGTTCCTGGATGTCCCGCGGCAGATTCGGGCGCAGCTGCGTTACGGCATCGCGAACGTCGGTGGTGGCCCGGTCGCTGTTGACGGTGAGGTGGAATTCGACCGTAGTCACGGCCACGCCGTCGCTGATCGACGACTGGATGTGGCGAACGCCGGGAATGCCTGTGCCCGCGCCCTCGATCTTGCGCGTCACCAGTGTTTCGAGCTCGGCCGGGGTGGCGCTCGGCTGGGCGACGGTGACGGTGACCACCGGGAAGTCGACGCGTGGATTGGCGTTGACCGGCAACCTCAGGAACGCGGACAAGCCGGCGATCGCCAGAGCGACGAAGACGACAATCACCGGGATCGGATGCCGGATGGCCCAGGAGGACATGCCATGTTTCATGGCCGGGCCTCCACATTCGCCACGGCGGTCTGCGGCACCGGAACGACGATGCTTCCGGGTTTGAGGAAGGCCCCGGCTGTCGCGACGATACGATCGCCAGCGGCAAGACCATCCCTGACTTCCACATAGCCCGCGAACCGGAGCCCAAGGCGGATCGGCCTGACTGCGACCCGGTCGTGCTCCTCAACGCGCAGGACCGAGCTGGCGCCGTTGGCGGCCGTCCTGATCGCAGAGAGCGGAATGGCCACCTGCACTGCGCGGCGGTCCAGTACGGCCTGGCCCGTCGCGAAGGCGCCCGCGCGAAGATCGTTGCGCCGCGGCAGTTGGACATGGACGATGCCGATCCGGCTGCGTTCGCCGATCTTGGGTTCGATGAGGCGGATACGTCCTTCAACGGGAGCAGCGAGACCGTTGACCCGGAGCGTCACACCTTGTCCGACGACCAAGCCGATCAGGTCCCGTTCCGGAATCTCCGCGAGGAGCTCCAGATCGTTGTTGGCGATGACCTGGAACAGCGGGGTGGAGGCGTTGGCTAGCGCACCGATCCTGGCGGTACGTGCTGAGATCACGCCGGCGACCGGGGCCTTGATGACGGTACGGGCCAAGTCGATTTCGGCTTCCGAGAGCTGTGCCCTGGCCGAGGCGATATCGGCTTGTGCGGTTTGAACGGCCGCGGTCGCCCGCAATGCGGTGGCCCGCTTGGCATCCGCTTCCTGCCTGCTGACGACGCTCGCTCCGGCCAGGGATTCGACCCGCCTGAGGTTGGTCTGAGCCTCATCGTTGGCGGCGGTCGCATCGGCCAGGGATGCCTGTGCTTTCAGGAGCGTGGCGCGTGCCTGCTCGAGGCGTGCCGTGAGCGATCTGGCGTCGAGCCGCGCAAGAACGTCTCCAGCCGCGACCTGATCGCCGATCTCGGCGTAGATCTGCGAAATCGCCTGGTCCGACAGCGTGGTGCCGATTGCAACCTCGTTCACTGCGGCAATGACACCGCTGAGCGAAATCTCATGGACCATGTCCCGCCGTCCGGCAGTGACGACGGTGACGTGCGGCAGCGTGGGTTGAGCCGCGGCGGTCTTGTTCCCGTGCGAGGGTTCCGGAGACAGAACAGCGACAACAGCCGCTAGGCCGATTGCCCCGACAATGCAGAGCATGAGGACGATGTGGCGGCGTTTCGATCGCGCGCTCGGCGACGGGCCGGGATCCGGGGGTGAATCTTGGGTCATGATAATGCGAACTCTGGAATGTGGATGGGCGGCTGAGAACAGGCAGGGGGACCGCCTAAGGGGGGCCATCGCCAGGGCTGCGCGAGATCCGCGCCAGGTCGGGGCTGAAAGTGGCAATCAGCCATAAGAGGGCGAGCAGCGCGGAAAAGCCGGCGAGGACCGGAGTGACGCCCCAGAGATCGACAAAGACGCCTGCGACCAACGCCATGAGCGGTGTCGCCACCAGCGCAGCGGCTGTCGATGCACCGATCACACTGGCGCGGATCGAGGCGGGCGCGCGGCGCATGACGATCGTGCGCACCAGTGGTGCGAGCGCGCCCGTGGCGAGGCCAAGGATCGCGCCCGCGACAAATAGCGGAAGCCCGGCGCTCGCCACCGTCATGAGGCCGAGACCGACGGATGTCCCGGAAAGGCTGACAAGGACGATCAGGCGACGATCAAGGCGCGGACCCCAGCGCGCAAAGCCCAAAGCCGCGATCGCGGCGGCGCAGCCTGCGACAGTGAGGAAGGCGCCGAGATCAAGCGCTGTCTTGCCGGCGCCGCCGAACAGGGCCGGCATGACCACTGCGGTGAGCCCGCCAAAGACGGCGACCACCGCCATCGACAGGATGAGCAAGAGCCGCAATCCAGGGTCGCCGATGAGGAAGCGGGCTCCGTCCAGAAAGCCGACGGACTGGCCGTTGCCCGTCCGGGACCGTTTCGGGAACGACAGCCAGGCGAGGATCGCGGCAACCAAAGAGCAGGATGCGGTCATGAACAGCGCGGGGGCGATCCCGAAAAGGGCGATCACGACGCCGGCCATCGGTGGTCCGAGGATCGTGGCGCCATTCTCGATCAACTCGTCGATGGCGGTCACGCGTTCGAGCGGGACACCGGCGAGCCGCGCGAGTTCGGGATAGCGGCCGTCGCTCGCGGCCATGCCGGGGCCGTCGATGAGGGCGCCGAGCGCGGACAGCCCTATGACAATGCCGATCGATAGATGCCCTGTCAGGAACAGCAGCGGGATGGCTGCCACACTGATGGCGCTGACCATGTCGGCCGTCACCACCATTGGGCGCGAACCCAGGCGCTCGATCAGCGGTCCGCCAAAGAGCGACCCGATCACCAGTGCGCTCATGCTGGCGGCGGCTGTGACACCCATCCATGTCGCGCTGCCCGTGAGCGACAGGATGAACCACGGCAAGGTCAAGCCGGCGATGGCGTTCCCGAAGATCGATAAGCCGCCTGCCGCCATCACGCCATACAGGGGCAAACGTCTCCGCAATGATAGGCTCGCGCCGTTGCGGGTCATGGCGCGAGAAAGCGTTTGACGAGCCGGACGAGGATATCGTGGTGCGTCTTGGGGTCGAAGGGGCGGCCGAGGACGACATGACCGATCGCGCCTTCGGCGATAGCAATCAACCAGAGCGCGGCTTTCTCGAAATCAAGCTCGCGGTCGACCGTACCCTGTGCGACGCCGCGTTCCAGGAGCGAGCAGAAGGCGTCGATCATCATCACTTCGTGGTCGACGAACATGGCGGCCACAGCCGGGTTTCGCGTGGCCTCGGTGGCGATTTCCAGGCTGAGGCGAGCGAAGACGGGATCGCCCGACTGAGTCAGCGAGGCATCAAGGATGAACATGATGCCGTCGATCGCATCGGCCTGTGCCTTGGCCTCCTCAAAGGTAACGGCCATGTCGCGACGGTCGTATTCGGCGATCGCTTGCACGATCGCGTCCTTGCTCGGGAAATAATAGAAAAGGTTGCCGGCGCTCATGCCGGCCACCCGGCAGATTTCGGCCGTGGACGTCGCGTGAATTCCCTTTTCCGCGAAGCATTGCATTGCCGCCGCCACCACTTCCTGGCGGCGCGCCTCCTGCCGTTCCGGATCGACCTTGCGCGCCATGGATTCCTCGCTTGAATAATAGTTTGACTAATCAGTCTAGATATATCATTCCTGAGCACCGTCAAGAGATTTTGATGGGACCGGTGCATGGACGGATGGAAGAGATCGAGTAGCGCTGCGTGGTGTGGTCTTGTCACGCTCGGCTTATCCGCCTGCGTGGGCCCGCTATCGCCGCCCGACATGGCGACGCCGTTGCCTTCAGGCTGGGCCAACGCGGACTTTCGTCCATCTGACACGACGCGCGTTCAAACCGCAGTACGCTGGCGCGCCTTCGACGACGCGGATCTCGATCGGCTTGTCCGTCAGGCGCTGGCCCACAACCCCGACATTGCGCAATCGTACTTCAATCTCGAGGCGGCGCGGGCGTCGGACCGGTTTGCCCAGGTCATAGCGACGGGATAGAGCCGGCTCCGGGAAAGCTAGGCTCCGTCGGGCTAGCGGCTGTGTATCCGTTCCGATCGTGTTCCGCAGTTCCATCAATGACAAAGCTATGAGGCACAAATGCGGAGTTTCGAAGCGAATGAACCATCGCGCCGATTCCTTTTATGAGACCAACGCTAGCCGGTGCCTAGAATTCATCAAAAGTGATGGTGTGGAACGGCCCTGCGCACCGGCATCCAGATGCTTAATGTGGTGACACCAAACGCCACAAGACAGAAGGAACCATTCCATGGAGAAGGTTACCACAATCGGACTGGATTTGGCCAAGTCGGTCTTTCAAGTCCACGCCGTCACTGAAGACGGGCGTATAGCCGTCCGACGTGCCTTGCGGCGCTCACAGGTGCGGGATTTTTTCGCCACATCAAGCCGTGTCGTGTAGGTATGGAAGCTTCCGGGAGCGCGCACTATTGGGCCAACGCGATCGGCGAATTCGGCCATGCTGTATGGTTGATGACGCCGGCTTACGTGAAGGCCTACGTCAAACGCAACAAGACCGATGCCGCCGATGCTGAGACGATCTGCGAGGCCGTAACGCGTCCAACGATACGCTTCGTGCACGTCAAGTCGCCGGAGGAGCAAGCCGCCGGGATGGTTTCGAAGACCTGAGAGTTACTCGTGCGTCAACAAAGCCAGACGGCGAATGCGATGCGTGCTCATATGCCGAGCTGGGGATCATCGCCGCGACCGGCATGACTAGTATTGCAAAGCTCGTCGCCATTTTGCGTGACGATCGTTTACCGAACTTGGCCAGAGCTGCGCTTTTGGAGATGGCCGATCAGATCGAAAGTCTGATAGAATGGGTTGAGGTGCTCGACAGTAAGATTGTGGCAGCAGTGAAAGCTGATGATGCCGCACGTTTAACAACCATCCCCGGCGTCGGTCCTATTATCGCGGCGACTGTTCCTGCCCCGGTTCAGGATGCGGCAGCCTTCCGAATAGGGCGGGATTTGGCCGCTTGGATCGGCATCCCGCCAAGAGCGAACTTCAGCGGAGTGAAGGAGCGGCTTGGCAAAATCTCGACGCGCGGCAACAAGCAGTTACGGACTCTACTGATTGCCGGTGCGACATCGATCCTCAAACAGGCTCGCAAAGTTTCAAAGCTGCCTGGTTGGATCGTATCAACCATGGCACGGCGCTCCTACAAAGTGGCAGCCGTGGCCTTAGCGAGCAAGATGGCATGCACGATATGGGCGCTTCTCGTCAAGGGCGGCACATACCAGGCACCGGCGACAGCAGAGGCGTAGGAACAGAATTCCCAACGCCTTTCCGTCGGGATAAAGCGGCAACGTACGAAAGCATAATGAACCCGAGGGGCGATACCTCAATGTCGATCAGACCGTCTGAACGGCATCCAGAGTGAGCCAGCTTCGGGTCAGGAGCCAAGGCTAAGGTGCTACAACCAGCTCACGCAATCAAGGTCGTTGCACCCGCATGACCCGCGCCGCATGGCCCCAGATAAATCAGGACAAGCATCAACCCTGCACCATGGAGCACGACGGCGACAAAAGTTGCGAGTTGCGATGATGGAAATTCTGGCCAGTACCCTGGGATGCCTACCCCAAATTAGCAGAGCTACGCCCAGTGATGCGAGCAACAGACTGACGGCGATCTGTATTTCACGCTGCCAAGTGAGCAGCATCGACGGCAGCCCGAACGGCGAAATGACGATCACAAATGCAAGAGCGTGTCCGAAGCCCCCAATCGATTGCTAAGTTGGCTCCGGGGTAGAGGCCGCTTGCCAGGACCGCGTGCAATAAACTGGACTACGACCACTCTCCGTTCACGGCTTTGCCGAGGTATAGCAGAACGAATCGGTCGAGTAATGCGCGCCTTCAAGGATGATTTGGTGGCTCGTCCAATTTATGGAATTTCCGGTACCGCGAGTTGGTGCGGATAGTCCCACATGCGCAGATTGGGCTAGTGAATCCTGAATCGCCACAAAAGGTCTCTGGCCTCGGCCACGCTGGAGGGAAGGCCAATGCCTCGACCACCTGACTGCTGATCCTCATCACAGGATTGAAGGACTGAGGGGATAATTGGAGAGTCCGCGTTCTCTTACCTTTTGCTTGGGTCTAGCCGCTGGCCTGCTCGATCAGCGTCTAGCGGATTTGCAGCAGCCGATCTTCTACGCAACGGTTGCGCGCAGCTTGATCAGCCGCTCTAAGCACCGAGGTTGGACGTCGTGAGATCGAAATGAACGCGGTTGCGCCCGCTTCGAACATCTTAGATCCCTGGAACTGAAACGCGCGACGGCAGTTGCACGATCTTGGCCGAAATTGTTCTCGAGCGCTATCTTGGGCGCTTCGGACAACCAGTCAGTCAGCTTTTGCGGATTTGCGGTGTTGATCGCATGAATCTTCATGGTTTTGTTCCTCTCGAGCGGGAACGCCGCGCTTTCATTGTCATCATTCCGGCGCGCCGTAGCTTACCGCCTGCTGTCGATAGCGTGTCTGCCGCCAGCTCGATACGCAGCTCATATAAGACGAGGCTTTCAATATTGTTTGGCATCACGGTGGCGGGTCTTCGTGAGTTTACTATTTGCGCGGCGGTTACAGGGGTCTCTTCATGGGTTAACGAAGAAGTTTACAACGTTCACCGGCGTCCTCTTCCCCGGCGACTATCTAGACTGAACCGGGTTCTATCTACGGCGTGAACGCATATGCTCAATAATGTGAGCGCCCGAGCCGGAGACATGTTTGGCTATAGCAGCCGAAGCAGCATCCGCATCATGCGTCTTCAGGCAGCGCAACAACTCATTATGTTCATTGATCACATCACGCTGACGCTTCACCGAGGTCGAAAACTGCCGGCTGATCGCCCCCAGAATCTGTCGGTGACGCACCCACAGGTCGACAGCATGCCGGTTGTAATGTCGGTCATACATGATCTGATGAAATTGCAGATCCAGGTCGGAGTGCTTTGCCTCATCCGCGAAATTCAGGCCCTCGATCTTTTGCTGCAAGTCTTCGAGCGCATCAATGTCTGTCCTGGTTGCAATTCCCACAAACCAGCGTGTCAAAGCGGGCTCAATCAAGACCTCGATCTCACAGATGTCCCGCACGAAGTCCTCGTCTATCGGGCGCACCCGCGCGCCACGATTGGGTGCCATGACAACGAAGCCTTCGCCGCGCAATTGCTGAAGAGCCTCGCGGACCGGATTCGTCGAGGTGCCCATTCGGTTGGCGAGATCCGCGACCTTCAACCGCTCATTTGCTTTCAGACGTCCATGAATAATGTCGTCGCGAAGGCGCTCATAGACCGAAAATTCGGCCTCGTCTGTCATGGAGTCCGGCTCCGGCGCAGGTGCAGACAGGGTGGTGATCGTGCTCATGAGGTTGCTTTTAAAGCATTTTCCCCGCGATTGCCAATAGGAAAACGTAATTTTATACATTGATGTTGACAAATAATGTACGATCTGAGAGTTTTTGTGCACAAGACGGAGGAGGCGCCGTCTGGGGGAGAATGCCGGTGGTGGAGCCGGTAATCGGAGGAGAAGAAATGAATTACCGGTTCACACCGCGTCGCTTTGGCCTGTCCGGCACGCTGCTTGCTACTACCCTTCTTTGCGGAACGGCTCCGTTATGGGCTGCCGATTACAGGCAGGCACCTGCGCTTGATGAGCAGGTGAAAGGCGGCAAACTGCCGGCCGTCACGGAGCGTCTGCCAGAGACGCCGTTCGTCGAAACCATGGTGAATGGTGTCGGCAAATATGGCGGCACGTTGCGCACCACCATTCTCGCCAACGGCGACCAGTACAATCTGACGCGCACCATTGCCAACGAGTTGCTGGTTCGCTGGGATCCGCAGTGGAAGAAGATCATGCCGTCCCTTGCGGAAGAGTTCAAAGCATCGGACGATGCGACGACCTACACATTCAAGCTACGCAAGGGCCTGAAATGGAGCGACGGCCAGCCCTTCACGGCCGATGACATCATGTTCTGGTATGAAGATGTCTTCATGAACCCGGCGCTGTCTCCGGCAAAGAACCCGACCTTCACGGTGGGCGGAAAGCCGGTGAAGGTCACGAAGATCGATGACCTGACCGTCGAGTTCAAGTTCGAGTCGCCCTACGGCCTGTTTCTGCAACAGCTTGCCTACGGTCAGGGGCATCTGCCGGTCATTTATCCCAGGCACTATCTCAGCCAGTTTCATGAGAAGTACAACAAGGATGGTATTCCAGCCATTCTGAAATCCAACCCGGCCGCCGGCGACTGGGTGGCGCTGTTCAACTCGAAGGTTTCGCTGACTTTCCAGCCCGCCTATTGGCAGAACCTCGAGCTGCCGACCATGAACCCCTGGGTGCTGACGGTGCCCTATGCGGATCAGGACCGCGTGGTCGCCACACGCAACCCATATTACTGGAAGGTCGATACGGCCGGCAATCAGCTTCCCTATATCGACACGATCACCTGGGCCAAGCTGGACGATCCGCAGTTGATGGCGCTGAAGATGACGTCCGGCGAGTTCGATTTCGCGTTCCGCCACATCAACAACGCCACATTCAAGTCGGTTCTGTTTGATGGGCAGGAAACGGGCAATTACAAGTTCGTGGATGTGAAGGATCTTCCGGCAAACGATGCCACCATTCTCTTGAACCTGAATTCCACCGATCCGGTCAAACGCAAGATTTTCCAGAACAAGGATTTCCGTATTGCGCTAAGCCAGGCCATCAACCGGCAGGAAATCATCGATCTGGTCTATGTGGGTCAGGGCACGCCCGCGCAGGTGGCGGTACAGCCCGAACACGAGCTCTACAATGAGCGTGAGGCGACGCAGTACACGCAGTTTGATCCAAAACTCTCGGCTGAAATGCTCGACAAGATATTGCCGAAGAAGGATGCGGAAGGTTTCCGTCTGGATGAAACGGGCAAGCGGCTGACGATCAACTTCATGGTGGCGGATGTCTTCGGTCTGTCCTATCCCGATGTCATGCAGATGGTTCAGCAATACGCCAAGGATGTCGGCATCGATATCCAGCTGAGAACCACCGACCGGGCGCGATTGAACACCATGTGGTCCGCAAACGAGCAGGACGCCTATATCTGGAACTGCGTCGGCGGCCTTTCCGAGGTCTATACCGACCCGCGCTGCTACATGCCGTTCCAGAAGGCGGATATCTTCTTCGCCATGAAGTGGAGCGAATGGTACGCCAACCACGCCACCGGCGAGGAGCCTCCGGCCGAGATCAAGGCGCTGATGGCTTCTTACGACAAGGTCAACGCGGCCGTGACGGATGATGATCGTCGCGACAAGATGAAGGCGTTCCTCGAGCTTTCGGCCGATAACTTCCTCAATATCGGTATTTCCCGGCCCAAGCCGAAATACATGATGACATCGAAGAACCTGAAGAACGTGGTGAACGGCATCCCGATCACCGGCAATCTCTGGCACCCGGCGCCGACGCTGACCCAGTGGTACTTTGACAAGCCCGCTCCATAAAGCTCCTCCCGCCGGCAGTAGCGCGAATGCCGCTGCCGGTTCCTTCGATCCTTTTCATGTCGAATGGCGAGATCCATGTTTCGTTTTATTCTCAAGCGGCTGGTGTTTGCGATACCGACACTGTTTGCCGTGTCCATCATCGCCTTCATCATCATCCAGCTCCCGCCCGGTGACTACCTCACGACGCTGATGGCCGACTGGGCCAGTCAGGGTGGTGCCGTGGAAGCCGGAACGGTGGAAGCCATGCGCGAGCGTTATGGCCTCGATCAGCCCATGTATTTCCAATACTACAAGTGGATATGGGGCATCGTCACGCAAGGCGATTTCGGCATTTCCTTCGAGCTTGGCCGTCCGGTGACAGAGCTCATCTGGAGCCGCCTCGGCTTCTCGCTTCTGCTCTCGCTTCTGACGCTGTGCTTCGTCTGGGCCATCGCCATTCCCATCGGCATTCTGTCGGCTGTCCGGCAATATTCGATTTCCGATTATTCCGCGACGTTTCTCGCCTTCTTCTTTCTGGCCGTGCCGGATTTCCTGATGGCGCTGTCCGCCATGTACGTCATGTCCGCATGGTTCGGGCAAAGCGTCGGCGGGCTGTTTTCACCCGCATTTGTCGATGCTCCCTGGAGCTTCGCAAGGCTGATCGATTTTTCCCAGCATGTCTGGCTTCCGGTCATCGTCATCGGGCTCGGTTCGCTTGCAGCCCTTGTGCGCATCATGCGCGCCAATCTGCTGGATGAGCTTTCGAAACCCTATGTCACGACGGCTCGCGCCAAGGGCATGTCGGAATTCGAATTGTTGCTGCGTTATCCGGTGCGGTTGGCGCTCAACCCGCTGATTTCCACGCTGGGCTGGATTTTGCCGGCGGTAATTTCAGGCGAAATCATCGTCTCCGTCGTCATGAGCCTGCCCACCACCGGGCCGCTGTTGCTGCGCGCGCTACTTGCCCAGGACATGTATCTCGCCGGCTCGCTCATCCTGCTGATCTCGGTGCTGACGATCATCGGCACGCTGATTTCGGACATCCTGCTCGCCATCACTGACCCGCGGATTCGGCTGCAATGACAGATATCACCCAACTCCCGCCGGATACCGGCCCTTCGCTCGACCTTCACAACAGGGATATTGCCGTTGCCGGACAATGGCGTCTGTTCTGGCTCAAGTTCAAGAAGCACAAGATTGCCCTAGTAAGCCTGGTCGTCATCATCTTCATGTATCTGGTCGCAGCCTTTGCGAATTTCATCGCACCAGCCGATCCGAACGCCACCAATGCCCGCTTCACCTACGCGCCGCCGCAGTGGATTTCGCTGATGCATGACGGCTCTTTCCAGCCACATGTCAACCAGTTGAAAATGACGCTGAACACGGAATCCATGCGTCGCGAATTCACGCCAGATCCGGCAAAGCCGCTCTCTGTCGGCTTCTTCGTGAAGGCGCAGCAGCCATATAACCTGCTTGGATTCATTCCCATGGAAACCAAGCTGTTCGGTCTCACCGACCCGAAGCCCGGCGACAGTCTTTATGTCTTTGGTGCGGATCGTCTCGGGCGCGATATCTTCAGCCGTGTCGTCCATGGCGCCCAGATTTCGCTGTCCATCGGCCTTGTCGGCGTGTTCATGAGCCTCATTCTCGGCGTCACCATCGGTGGTATTTCCGGCTTTTTCGGCGGCTGGCTCGATCTCGTTATTCAGCGTGCCATCGAGTTGCTGCGATCCATTCCGACAATCCCGTTGTGGATGGGCCTTGCCGCCGCGATCCCGATCGGGTGGCCACCGCTTCGCACGTATTTCATCATTACCCTGATCGTCTCATTGATCGGCTGGACCAGTCTGGCACGCGAGGTGCGCGGCAAGTTCCTGTCGTTGAGAAACGAGGACTTCGTCATTGCCGCACGGCTGGACGGGATGAGCGAATTCCGCATCATCTTCAGCCATCTCGTACCGTCTTTCATGAGCCATATCATCGCGACGCTGACGCTTGCCATTCCCTCGATGATCCTGGCTGAAACCGCGCTATCGTTCCTCGGTATCGGCCTTCAGTCGCCGATCATCTCCTGGGGTGTTCTCCTTCAGGAAGCGCAGAACATCCGCGCGGTGGCGCAGGCGCCGTGGCTGCTGTTCACGCCCGCCGCCGCGATCGTGATCTCGGTGCTTTCCCTCAACTTCCTCGGCGATGGCCTTCGCGATGCCGCAGACCCCTACGAGTCCGTATCATGACCAGCAGTGACGACACGATCCTCAAGGTCGATAATCTAAAGACCTATTTTCCAACCCGCACCGGCATCTTCAAGGCAGTGGATGGGGTCTCCTTCGAGCTGAAACGCGGCCAGACGCTCTGCGTCGTCGGGGAGTCCGGTTCGGGCAAATCGGTGACGGCGCGCTCGATCCTTCAGATCGTCGACAGGCCCGGTCGCATCGAAGACGGCCATATCCTGCTGAAACGGCTGGATGGCAGCGTGACCGATCTTGCAACACTCGATCCGCGCGGCAGGGAAATCCGCTCCGTGCGCGGCAAAGAGATCGCCATGATCTTTCAGGAGCCGATGAGTTCGCTGTCTCCGGTCCACCGTATCGGCACGCAGATCGGCGAGGCGCTTCGCATCCACTTCGGAACGTCAAAGAAGGAGCAACGCGCCCGCGTCATCGAGCTGCTCAGGCAGGTGGAAATACCCAGACCCGAAACGGCGATCGACCGCTACACGTTCGAATTCTCCGGCGGCATGCGCCAGCGCGTGATGATCGCCATGGCGCTTGCCTGCAATCCATCCGTTCTGATCGCCGACGAACCGACGACGGCGCTCGATGTGACGACACAGGCGGAAATTCTCGATCTCATCAAGAAGCTCCAGAAAAGCCATGGCATGGCGGTTTTGTTCATCACCCACGATATGGGCGTGGTGGCTGAGATCGCCGACGAGGTCCTCGTCATGTATCGCGGCAAGGTGATGGAGAAAGGTTCGGTCGAGCAGATTTTCCATGCGCCTCAGGATGATTATACGCGCCGGCTGATCGGCTCTGTCGTCAAGCTGGAGAAAAAGGCGGAGGTGCGGCTGAGCCGTCCCGCGATACCGGCTGAAACGCCGCTTCTTCTCGACGTCAAAAATCTTTCACTCGCCTTTCCTTCCGGTCTGAAGGCTGTCGACGATGTGTCGCTTTCGGTTCGCCCGGGAGAAACCCTCGGCATCGTCGGCGAATCCGGGTCCGGCAAAACGACGATGGGCCGTTGCCTCCTGCGCATTTACGATCCGCAGGCCGGCACCATCGCTTACCGTCGCCCCGATGGCAGCACCGTCGATCTTCGCACCGCCGACAAATCAACCTTGAAGGATGTCCGCCGGGAAGTTCGGATGATCTTTCAGGATCCCGTCGGTTCGCTCAGCCCGCGCAAGACCGTTGGCCAGATCATTGCGGAGCCCTTGAAACTTGCTGGTATGAAAGGTGCCGAGGTCGAGGACCGCGTTGCCGAACTGATGCAGCAGGTTGGGTTGGAGCCGGCGTGGCGCGAGCGCTATCCGCATGCCTTTTCCGGCGGCCAGCGCCAGCGTATCGGCATTGCAAGGGCGATCGCGGTCAAGCCGCGCCTCATCGTCGCGGATGAGGCCACATCTGCACTCGATGTTTCGCTTCGCTCGCAGATGCTTGACCTGATGATGAGCCTTCAGGACCAGCTTGGGCTTTCCTACGTCTTCATCTCCCACGACATGTCCGTCATCCGCTACATGTGCGACCGCGTTGCTGTGATGTACCGCGGCAAGGTCGTGGAGATGGGCGACACCGATCAGGTCGTCAACGATCCGCAGCATGACTACACGCGCTCGCTGCTGTCGGCCATTCCCCATCCCGATCCGCGTGAGAGACGCCTCTCCCAGCGCTTCCGCTACGATCCCACTCGCACCGTTTCCACCATTGGATAAGTCATGAAAATTACCGACGTTAAAATCATCGTTTGCTCACCCGGCCGCAATTTCGTGACGGTGAAGATATTCACCGACGAAGGCCTGACCGGCGTGGGTGACGCAACGCTCAACGGCCGTGAAAAGGCGGTCGTCGCTTATCTTCAGGATCATCTGGCGCCTCTGCTGATCGGTCGTGATCCCTCGCGGATCGAGGACATCTGGCAATATTTTTACAAGGGCGCCTATTGGCGTCGCGGTCCGGTGACGATGGCCGCCATTGCCGGCATCGATACCGCCCTTTGGGATATCAAGGCCAAAGCCGCGAATATGCCGCTTTATCAGCTCTTTGGCGGTGCGAGCCGCGAGAAGGTGCTTTGCTACACCCATGCGCAGGGCACGGATATCAATGAAGCGGTGGAAGCCGTCGGCAAACGGATCGATCAGGGCTACAAGGCCGTTCGGGTGCAGGTCGGCATTCCCGGTCTGCCCGGCGTTTACGGAACCGGGGCAAAATCCGTTACCAACAACGCTGTCGATGACGCCGTTCCGCATGAGGAAGTCTGGTCCACATCGAAATATCTGCGGCATATCCCGAAGCTTTTTGAAGCGGTTCGTGACGCCTATGGCGATGACATTGAACTGCTGCACGACACGCATCACCGCCTGACGCCCATCGAGGCGGCGCGGCTGGGCAAGGATCTGGAATTCGCGCGGCTGTTCTGGCTCGAGGATACGGTCGCCGCCGAGCATCAGGAGGGTTTTCGCCTGATCCGCAAGCACACGACGACGCCGCTTGCCGTCGGCGAAGTGTTCAACACGATCTGGGATGCCCGCCTGCTGATCGAAGAGCAGTTGATCGACTATATCCGCATGACCTCGGTCCATGCGGGCGGTATCACGGCACTCCGCCGTGTGATGGATTTTGCCGGTATCTATAATGTCCGCACCGCCTGCCATGGCGCAATGGACATGTCGCCCATCTGCCTTGGCGCCAATCTCCATCTTGACCTGTGGGTGCCGAATTTCGGTATCCAGGAATATTCCGGTTATCTGCCGGAAATCCTCGAGGTGTTTCCGAGCGCATGGAGCCTGAAGGACGGCTATCTGCATCCCGGTGAAGCCATCGGCCATGGCGTCGATATCGATGAAAAACTCGCAGAGAAATATCCGTATCAGCGCGCCTATCTGCCGGTGAACCGTCTGGAAGACGGCACGCTCTGGCATTGGTAAGGGGAGAGACGATATGAAGATTACAGCAATCAAGAGCTACGCGGTCAAGGTCGGCATTCGCAACCAGCTTCTGGTGAAGATCGAGACCGATGAAGGCATTTTCGGCTGGGGCGAAAGCGGTCTTTCGGGGCGTGAAAAGGCGGTTGTCGGCGCGCTCGAGCACTATGCCGAGTTCCTGCGCGGTCGCGATCCCTTCAAGATCGGCGCGCTCTGGCAGGAAATGTATCGCAGCCAGTATTTCGAGGGTGGGCGTGTATTGCAGGCGGCAATCTCCGCCATCGATATCGCCCTGTTCGATATCAAGGGAAAAGCTCTTGGCGTTCCGGTCTACGATCTGCTCGGCGGGAAGCAGCGCGATCGCATTCCGACATTCGCGACGACATTCGCAGCCCCCGGTGAAGCGATGATCGAACAGGCGCAGATGCTTGTCGAACACGGCTGGACCGCCATGCGCCTGTCTCCCGACGGTCACGAGAACAAGAAGATTTACGAGCCGCGGGAACACATCGCGACAACAGCGAAATGGTGCGTCAAGGCGCGGGAGGTGCTTGGCGACGATGTGGTGCTCGGCATCGATTATCACCACCGCCTGACGGTGGCGGAGGCGGCAAGCTTCTGCCAGAAAATGCCGAAGGGCACGCTCGACTTTCTAGAAGAGCCTATTCGTGATGAATCCCCCGGTGCCTACGAGGCCCTGCGGCGTCTTACCGATGTCCCCTTCGCCATTGGCGAGGAGTTCTCATCAAAGTGGCAGTTCCAGCCCTATATCGAGCGGGACATCCACCAGTTCAACCGTCTCGATGTCTGCAATGTCGGCGGCTTGACGGAGAGCATGAAGGTCGCCGCCTGGAGCGAAACGCATTATGTGGACATGATGCCGCACAATCCGCTCGGGCCGATCTGCACCGCGGCGACGATCCATTTTTCCGCAGCGGTTGCCAATTTCTCCTGGCTTGAAACCCGTGCCAGCCCGGCCGAAACCCATCTCGGTTTCGACAATTCGGAATTTTTCCCCGTGCAGCCAAAACTTGAGGGGCCTTACTACCCGGTTTCGGACGCCCCTGGTCTTGGCATCGAGGTAAATGAGGAGCTGATCGCGCGGCAGAGCTTCGAGTTCTGGGAAGCGCCGCATCTCAAACGTCGTGATGGCTCCGTTACGAACTGGTAATCCTTGAGCGCTCAAAAAGGCTGCTGCAGAGCTTCGCTGGCGGTTCGATCAGAAAACGGGGGTGCGCTGCACCTCTCCCCGTTTCCAGTAGCACGGATATGGCGATACGCCCAAGCTGTTCGGCACTCTGATCGGCGCGGCTCAGGCCAGTGAGCGGTAGGCGGGCAGACGAAAACCGCTCTGGGCCGGTCATTCGATGAAAGGAAGCCGTGGATTGCCTCGCTTCGGTCGGCCTCGATCGGTGGTAACCGGATGATCCTGCCATTGCGTCTCGCCTTTCTCATCGCTTAGAGGTAACCAAGCTCGCGCTGCCGCGCCACGATCAATATCGGCAATCCTTACGGTTCATAGCTGAGGATCGCCAGATCGTGGTGGCCATTTCGCAGAGCGGCTTCGACAGCGAGGATCGCTCTTGCTGGGTGCCGAGCTCGTTGCGGACAAAACGACGAAAGAGCCTTCGCCGCCTCGCATAATGTTCTCGCTCAATTTCTGACGATAGCGATGAGACGTCGGCTCATGCTGAAGCCACAGGGGACACTGCGACATTTCGCCCGCCATTCATCATCAACGAGGCGCAGATAAATTTCATTTGCGAGGCGATGCTAGACAGCATGCAAGTGCCTTGCGCGGGACGTGATTGCCAAACTGTTTTCGACCGGATGGGAACGAGTGTATGTTCGAGATTACAACAATATCGTATGGGCAATGGCGACGGGTGAGACTTCAGCGAAGGTGACGATCAATGAAGGGGTGGAGGCGGCAGGTGTCTCCCGCTCCGGCGTGTCGAATTATCTCAACGGGCGTTTCGCCAACATGGGTGTCGAGACGCGTAAACGAATCACACAAGGCGTCAAGGGCCTTGGCTATCGGCCGAACAACGCTGCGTATCCCGGTGATCTCTCTCCTGGGGATCGATGACATCATCCTCTCCCAGTTAACAACGCCGGGGCTATCGACCATTCGGCAGCCAGTTGGACAGATGCGCGAGACTCGGCGCGGGCCGCGAATAAAGTTGCCGCCGGCACGATGTCGGTCGACGCGGCAATGGCTCAAATCGTTGAGCCCGGATATGCGGCGGCAATCGATGAAGCGCGGCGGAAGGTTGGACGCAACATGGCGCTTGCCGAGCGGAAGGCTATCGCGTCTGCGGTGGTCGATGAGACAGGAGTGCTCCCCGGGCGATGCGGGATGATCTCAGGCTCGGGACGAAGGACATCGCCAATCGCGCCCGGGCGCAGGCGATGATGGAGGCGGTCCTGGTGGAGACGGCGCGGCATGATCGCCTCGGCCAGCAGCAGCGTCGCGCTGCGGATGCTCTCGTGGAGGGCATTGCCGCAAACGAGCGGACGCTGGGTCTCGGTCGCGACGGCGCGCCGGTCCGCAGCACACCGCTCGCTCCTGCTCGGCACCTGCCGGACCTCAGCGCGGGCGATATCGACGCGCGCTTGCAGAATTCCGTTCGCTTGGCCGACAAGCGTGCCGAGATCGACAATCTGTGGAGGCTCGTGTTCGGGAGCAGCCAGGCGGTGTCGTCTTCGGTGCTGAACATAGGCGATGCCCGAAGTGGTGCTGCAGTCGGCGATGATGTTCGTGAAGGTCGACTAGGCGAGATCGTTGGGGAGGGGCGGGCATGGCTAAAGCGACCGAGTCCGGCTCGCCAATTTGCGGAGGCTCATGCGCCGAGGCTCGCGGGGGCACTGGTGGATTACGGGTTGGCGGTCGATTTCGAGCGGCATCACATCAACCTTCACCACCGCGAGGAGCAGGCGCGACATAGGGTAGAGATTCCCAGCCCGTCGAAGGTACTCTCCGCCTTGATGTCCGGCACTGACCAGGAGCAAGTACTTCGCTTGAATGCCGATCCAGCCCTCCGCCGTGAGCTTGAGAAGATCACCCTGGCGATGACCAAACGTCTTTCCTCGGCGGATCGCGCTGACCTGAAAGGGGGAAATGTTACGAGGTTAGGGGCTTCCCTTGGGATAATGCCGGAGCAGGCTGCTTCACTCAAGCTCGTTCAGGATCGCGCCGGTGCGCTGCAGGATAGGTCCCTTCGGCAGACGCGCCACGTTGCGAGCACGCCCCAGCTCGGAATGCGGCGTTGATCCTCAAGATCGGCCCCTATTAACCAGCGCACGCCCTGTCAGCATCCGCCGGTGCGGACCGCCCGCCGACCAATTATGTCGGACAGCTCGTCGCCAGCCGGATGCCATTCGAGATGACCGGATTGATTGTTCGAGGCCTGAGACAGGGCCACCTGCACCAGGGACCGGATTCCGAAGAATGTTGCAAGATCTTCAGCCTCCACGCGAAGGTGGAGACCCCAAACTTTCGCCGTGATGATCGCCCTGCCATCGCCAAAGTTCAGAACTTGGTCGGTTCGACCGGTATCGATCGAAACGGCGCAATCGCGGAGTGATCCGCATAACGTCTCAGCGATCCGGTCCGCATTTAGGACCGAAACAACCGTTTCGGAGATGTGTTTAGCCATGAGAACTTCTTGGGTTGCCTGGTCACGCAAATTGCAATGTCGGCGCGGAGGTGGCGCGCGATGGAAACGCTGGTCGACGATATAGCGGCTCGCCCACCCGGAGTTTGGCGCGCATGACACCGAGGACGCGGTGCGAAACCTCGAACGCACCGCAGCAGACCGGGAAACGGCCATAACCATCGAAACGGCCGAGTTCATCGAGTTCGGCGCCGGCTTTTTGATAAACACGCCGCATGTGCGGCTCGTAGTTCGAGATCATGGTGTGGATGCCACTGGCAAGCGCCGCCTCGCACAAGGCAAGAAGCAGCAGAGAAAAGGCTCTGTCCGGTCGCATGTCAGGGAAGTCACGTTCGATGGCATCCTCATCGATGCACATTCGCGTGCCTTCCCAGATGCCAGGCGCGATAAGGTCGCACACATCGGGAAATGTCTCGCGAAAGACGTCATAGAGCAGCGTCGGACCAGTCGTTGGCATGAGGCGAACAGAGCCATAAAGCTGCCTACGATCTTCATCGCACCACAGCAGATAAGCTGGGTGGAGTTCGTCATAGCGATCCCGTTCGCGATGGCCGGACACGGACACGTCCCAGCCGAGTCGGTCTGCAAAAACTCTTTTTCTCAACCGGAACGACTGATCGAGCAGTACGGTATATTTTTGATATTCGTGTGCTTGAATAAGGAGATACATGCTTGCCTCCGCATATTGATCGAGGCCAGCGTGCAACAGGATTCGCGCGCGCGATATATTCGGAGATTAGCTCCCCGAATCCTGGGTATTGCCATAGGGGTTTATCAGGCGGAGCTGAATCGCAAGAGCGGTTGCCGATGTGGTCGACGCCGCTCCGAGCTTGTGGCGTGCCGACATCAGATATCGTTGCGTCGTGTGCATCGAGAGGCCGAGGATTTCGGCGATTTCATCGTTCGTTTTTCCAAGAGCGGACCAGTAAAGGCATTCCTTCTCGCGCGGACCGAGCTGCGGGATTGGATCATGCTCGCCGTGAAGTTCGAACACCGCTTTTCTGTGGATCAAAAATGCAAGATCGAGCCACTCGTGGCCATACGTCTGGACCAGGTTGCTCCATTCGCTGGCGGGCTTCCTGGAGTTCAACGATAAGAGAGCACGGCGCTTCTTGTCGACAATGGGAATGGAATATCCATTGGCTCCAACGCCGTGTTCCTGGGCGTCGAGCAGAAAGTCATGGGCTGCCTGTGGAACCTCGACCTCGCGCCAATCGAACGGCATTTGCCGGATGAGACCTTCGCGCACGATCGGATCGACTTTCACGTATCCCCGCAGCAGGTAGCGCGCTACCCAAGCATCATGATAGGTTGTGCGAACGTACGGAGTGTCGACCACGTCTGCTACGGTCAGAGCCAGATGGTAGGTGGAAAAGTCGATCCCGTAGGCCGCTTCCAGAATGCGGAGTGCATCATCGACACTCGGAGCATTCTGTATTTTTAGGCTGAGATTTTGAAAATCATCCAGTACCCGTAATTTCTCCATTTAAAACTCCGGAAGAACACGCTCTTTGACGACATCGACAGTGCGGCCAAGGGGCTTTGCTCTCCGATAGTTTATCGTAATGGTATAACATATTGAATGCTCGTTTCCCGAGGTTGGCGGAGCCAAGAAGTCGAGATCCGCAGAGTGTCGTCTTGCGATCAATCAACGCGTGTAAAAGCGTCGTTCGAGCCAACTGCATGCACGTTCTAAATGTGCATCGACCTCCTTAATCAGTCCCAGCCACCGGATGAACCCGTGGTTCATATCTCCTGCGACATCCAGTTCGGTAGGTACTCCATCCGCCACGAGTTTCGCCGCAAGCGCGCGTCCTTCGTCGAACAGCACGTCGAATCCCGCTAACTGTATGTATGATGGCGGAAGCGCACTGAATGTGGGAGCACGAAGCGGTGCAGCCGCAGCAATCGCTTCTGTCGCCTCGGAATCGATGTAATGGTCCCAGAACCAGCGCATCATCTTTGCGGTAAGTCCGAAGCCTGTGGCGAAGTGCTCATAAGAAGCTCGTTGCGAACTGTAATGATCAGCGACAGGGAACAGCAACATCAACGCGCTAACAACGCGGCGGTTACTATCGTTAAGTCTCAGGGCCGATAGAAGAGCCAGGCAGGCACCCGCGCTGTCGCCGACGAGTACTAACTTGTTCGCATCGCCTCCGAGCGAAATGGCGTGCTGTTGGACCCATCGTGTGGCATCAACGCAATCGTTAAGTCCCGCCGGAAATCGTGCTTCGGGTGCAAGAGCATAGTCGACCGAAACGACGATCGATTGGGTTCTCGTAGCGAGAAAACGACAAAAGGCATCGTGCGTATCGATGTCTAGAATACAGAAGCCGCTACCGTGAAAGAACACCGTCACGGGCAGTCCCGTTTTGTCAGTCGGGCGATAAACTCGGACAGGTACGGGTGATCGGTCGAGGTCCAAAATTTGGTCTAGAACCGAATGAAGCGTCAGCTTTGGTGCACCCGTCTCATAGGCTAGGCGAGAAAGCCGACGTACCTCTTCGACGGGCAATTCGTGCAACGGCGTGCTTCCCTTTGCTGCTAGCAAAGCCTCAGCGATTTTCGGATGCAACTGCAAGAATTCCTCCGCTAAAGGAAGCGGGCGGTGCCTTACCCGCCGTCGCTTCAGAGTTACACCGTGGCGAATGTCTTGCCCCTTATCAGATCGGCGGCCTTCTCGCCGATCATCATGGAAGCTGCATATGTGTTCGCCGAAGGTATCATCGGCATGATCGATGCATCGGCGATACGCAGACGGTCGATTCCAAACACTCTCAGTTGATCATCAACGACTGCGAGGGGGTCGTTTACGCCGCCCATCCGTGCGGTTCCGACCAAATGATAGCCCGTGGAGCCGTTTTTCTTCACGAAGTCGAGCATGTCCCCATCAGTCTTTACCCGCGGACCAGGAACAGTCTCTTCAACGAGATATTGTGAGAGTTCTGGCGCATGAAGCAATTCTCGTATCATTTGCATGCCTCTGACCATCACCTGCTGGTCAGTTGGATGGTCCAGATAGTTTGGTTGAATAACGGGATCGACCCAAGCGTCTTTCGACACCGCGCGTACATAGCCTTTGGAGAGCGGACGGTGCTGCCAGGCCCCAGCGGTCACACCGGGATAGGAGTCGAGAACGTAGTGTTTCCCCTCCTTGTAGCTGCCCGGCGTAAAGACACACTGAAGGTCAGGGAGATCCAGACTTTTGTCGGATTTCAGGAAAAGGAAAACCTGCGATGGCGACAATGCCAGGATGTTCGGCCGACGTGCGAGCCAACGGAGAACCTGCCAAACCAGTCGCGGGCCGCGCGCCATCTCGTTAAGCGTCACCACGTCCCGTTTCGCACGCATGACAGCGCGAGCCGAATAGTGGTCGATCAAGTTCTGGCCAACGCCGCGGAGCTCGCGGACGACGTTCACACCCAGCTCATTGAGCAAATCGCCCGACCCTATACCGGAGACCTGGAGGAGACGGGCTGTATTGACCGTTCCGGAGCATACGATGACTTCTCGACGAGCGCGGACGGTGGTCTCCGCTCCTCCACGAGATCTGACGAACCTGACGCCTTGCGCGGCGCCTCCTTCGATCACCAGAGAGGTTACGCGCGCACTCGTGATGAGCTTAATATTACCGCGCTTCAAGGCCGGCCGCAGGAACGCGGCGGCAGTGCTCACGCGAAGTCCATTCTTTATGTAGCGCTGGAAGTAGCCGACACCTTCCTGATCGCCGCTGTTGTAGTCCGGATTGCGGGGAAGGCCACGTTTCATCGCTGTGGCGATGAACGCTTCGGATACCGGATGGACCCAGTCCATATCGGTCACTGGAACCGGGCCACTCCGCCCCCGGATCGCGTCGTCGGCCTCGCCGATTCTCGCCTCCGAACGTTTGAAATAGGGAAGAATGTCGTTGTAGCCCCAGCCGCGATTGCCGAGTTGCGCCCAGTGGTCATAGTCCTGGGGCTGGCCGCGATTGTACATCAATCCATTGATCGAGCCAGATCCACCAACCACACGGCCCTGGGTCGTCGAGATGCGTCGTCCCCCTGTATTCTCCGTCGGCTCGGTCTTGAACTGCCATGTCACCGCGTCTTGTGTCAGGGTCTTGGTGAACCCGGCCGGAAGATAGACGTACGGGCGCAAGTCGCTCGGGCCGGCCTCGATCACGCAAATGGAAAGGGACGGATCCTCGCCAAGACGGGACGCGATGATCGACCCGGCGGTGCCCGCTCCGATGATGATATAGTCGAAAGATTCCGATGCTTCGTCGGAGCGTGCCATTGCCAGTTCACTTTCTATATTTGCAATTTGATGACCGATGCGATCGATCGGCTAGTTGTTCGCTCGCTGTGGCATGGAGGACTTGAACTCCTGCTTGAGAGCTTCTGTGTGCGAGCCAAGGGCTGGGACGGCACGGAAAGCCGGCGCCTTGTCACCATTGAATATCGCGGCAGGCGCAATCATTTCCACCTCGCCGCCGGGGGTGGCGACGCCAACCCGTCTCAAGTGCGGATGTTGGGAAACGTCGGCGACTTGGTTGAGCCTTCCATAGGCCATTCCAGCCGCTTCAAGTTCTTTCATCGCTACATCGCTCGTCAATTCTGCGAAGCGGGCATTGATGATGGAGTCCAACTGGGCACGGTTGCCGAGACGCTCCATATTATCGGCAAAGCCGGCGCGTCGGGTCAGTTCCGGCTGATGGAGGAATTTCGCGCAGAAATTCACCCATTCGCGATCGTTCTGAACAGAAAAAATGACGTCCTTCCCGTCGGCGCAGCGATATGCGCCATAGGGCGCGAGCGACGGATGGTTCACACCGGCGCGAGCCGTATGATATTCGCTGTAGTCGTGCTGCAGAACAGGAACATTCATCCAGTCGGCGATCGCATCGAAAAGCGAAACCTGTATGCTTGCACCCTCACCCGTACGCTCTCGCTGGAATAGCGCCTGAAGGATCGCGTTAAGCGCAGTCATACCGGCCGAGATGTCACACACTGAGACACCAACGCGAGCCGGGCCGTGCGACGTCCCGGTTATGGCGCATAGACCGGTCTCCGCCTGGACGATCAGATCATAGGCCTTCAAATGGGAAAGCGCTCCGCCTTCGCCGAAGCCGGATATGTCGCAAGTGATCAGCCGGGGAAAGCGCTTTCGCAATTCGGCCGACCCGAAACCAAGTTTTCCGATGCTGCCAGGCTTGAGATTCTGGACGAAGACGTCCGCCTCGGCAATCATAGAGTCGAGGATGGCGCGATCTTCATCGGCGGTCAGATCGAGGCAGATCGATTCCTTGCCCCGATTGAGCCATACAAAGTATGCGCTCTGCTCACGCACGAGTTTGTCGTAATTGCGGGCAAAGTCCCCTTCCGGGCGCTCGATCTTGATGACGCGTGCGCCTGCATCGGCCAGTCGCGACGACGCATAGGGAGCGGCGACGGCCTGCTCGACTGCGACAACGGTGATTCCTTCCAATGCCTTCGTCATGCGGATACCGCCTCGATCTTCGTTTCGGAACTACGGGAGCGCCGGTAATCCAGAACGGAGAACAGACGGCTCTGCTCATTCCCGACGATGGAAATGCCTTCATCTACGCCCATGCCGGGCTTCGCCAGCATCATGTCCGCCTGCGTGGCTACGGCAACGTTCACCGCCGCTCTGGCGGACAGATCGGTTTCAGCGCAGCTTCCGCCCACATAGGCGCCGACGCCGTTCTGCTTGCAGACGAGAACAGCTCGCGCTGTGTCCGCAATGGATCCGACGTCGGGCATCTTGATCTGCACGAGATGGGCGGCCTTTGCGTTCGCGAAGAGCTTGATGTCTTCCAGCGTGTTGCATCGCTCGTCGACGACAATCCGCGCATTCGTGCCGCGCGCGTCGAGCAGCGAGATGATCTTCGCGTACTCGTCAAGCTGGGCGGCCGTCGAGCCGAAGTCGGCTGGGCATTCGATATTCAGCCGGAAGCCGGGCACATCATCGGCTACGCGGGAAATGAAGTCGGCGATTTTCTCGGCATCCAATCCGATTTCGAGACCGATCCATCCATAGACGTCGAAATGGAGGACCGGGTGGTAGCCAGGTTCGCCGATCTCAGTCGTTCGTTTTGCGACCCAGCGCACGAACTCGCGGAACGTTTCACCAGACGGGCCGAACTTTTCACGCGAATTGAAGAGACCGTGGGGGAGAACGTCGACAGATTTCAGAATCATCTTGTCGACGTTGATCTCCCTCGCATCACCGCTTTGGGCAAAGATCGGGACACGCTTCTCCGGCAGCGGAAGCGAAAACTCACTGCAAACCACTTCGGCAAGCGTCGTGCGCGCGATGTGGGCGGCGGCACGCAAAAGTGCTTGACTCACGCCGTATTCGATCGCGAGCGGAAGTCGCTTTCCACCGTGGTAGGCTAGCACCTCGTCGCACGCGGGAAGGAACCTCGAAGCGTCCGCGGCGAGGAGCGCGGAATGATCACGGATCGCACGAGCGTCTCGATCACCTCGATCTGAAACAGCGGATCCCGTCCGGCAGCGCCGGAGTACTGCACGCTCATCATGTCGCCCCAGACAATCGTGTCGTCGTCCAATACTAGGCCGATGCTCAACGAGCGCGACGGCATCCGGATTGTCTTGAAGCCCGGTGTGACCGGCTGACCGACGTAGCAGAAGCCGTCATGCCCCACGCCTGCGCGAATTGCAGCCTGATCGTCGTAGAAGAAACTGCCGTTGCCGGGGGCTAGAATTACATCTCTAATTTTAGGGGAAGTTCCCATCGTTGATCGCTCGTTCTGGAATGGTTGGTGAACGGAGTGCGATAGACTTCAATGTAATCTTGTCCGCCGCCTTCCTCGCCAAGCTGAAAGAGTGCCAGCTCTCGCCGCCAATATGGCCGTCGGGCCGCGAAACAATCCAATACATTTTCTACTTTCCAGCCATCTGGTTTCGAGATAGTATGTGTAAATACGTTGAAAACACAATGATTTCCGGAAATCGCCCGCCGATGGCGATGTGAAAGGGCGCTCCCCGTTGGATCTAAGGCAGCTGAAGTATTTTGTGGGAGTCGTGGAGGCAGGTAGTTTCACGAAAGCTGCCGCGCATTTGAATGTTGCACAGAGCGCGATCAGTCTCCATGTGCGCCAAATGGAAGAGGCATTTGGGACGCAGCTCATGGTCCGCGACCGTAGCGGGATAACGCTGACCTCGGCAGGAGAAAAACTCCTGAAGCATGCTCGGACCATACTCCATCAAGTTCAACTCGCAGAGGAAGAGCTCACCAGCAAAGCAAAATCACCTTCTGGCGAGGTGACGATCGGCATTCCGTCCGGTGCTGCAAAGGTGATGGTGGCGGACCTTCTCGCCTGGGCGAAAGAGCAACTGCCGAAGGTGTCCCTGAAGATTGTCGAAGGCATGAGTGGGCCGATCGAGGAAGCGATGGCTGCCGGCCGCTTCAATCTCGCGATCCTTTATAGAACTGTAGAGAATGCAAACTCAGCAACCGTGCTTGCAAGAGAGGAATTCTGCCTGGTAGCTCCTCCGAATGAGCCACCGTTCGGCGATACCATTCGCCTGTCAGAGTTACACGAGTTTCCGTTGGCAGTACCGATGCGCGTCAACAACGTCCGTCGTTCGGTCGCAGATGTCGTTGCCCAGCACGGCTGCACACTCGACGTAAAATTTGAGGTCGATTCCCTATCGACGATCATCAATATGGTGATGGACGGAAAAGCTTACTCAATTCTCACGCCATCGGGCGTCCAACGCGAGGCATCCCTTGGTCAAGTGAGAACGCTTCGGATCGTCGATCCTGTCATCACGCGCTCCGTAGTTCTCGCGGTCAACCCGAGGGATGAACGCTCGGTAGAAGTAGCAGCCGTGCGGGCGTTGGTCCCCAAAGTGGTCCAAAAGCTCACGCATGACGGCAAATGGCCCGCAATGTTACCGGAGGACCTGCCGGCCCCGATCTGAGATCGGGACCGGCTCATCGAGATCACTGCCGGACGCGCATGCCGGCCTTTTCGTCAAACTTCAGAATCTTGTCGAACTTCGGAAGCGGCGCTTCAGCAACTTCGCCGATCGTGACCCCATACTGCCAGTCCGGCGGGCAGATCGCGATATAGCGCGCGTATCCACCCAGTCCGCCGCCGAACTTCGGAAAACCGATCGCCACAAGCGCGCCGGTCTCAGGAACCTTATCGAGATTTGCGACACCTTCGGCCTGAGCAAAACCGTTGTGCATCAACCAGTGCTCACCTTCGAGCGTCGGGGTCGCATCGGTGTCGAGCGGCTCATGGCCATGGAAAAGGATTTTCCGTTCGTTGTGGAGAAACTTCAACGCCTCCAAGCCAACGCCAGGGAAAGGCTTCTTCTTTGCTAGCGCTGGATCAGGCCATTCCTTCGACCATCCTGAACGTACGAAGACCACCGAACCTTCGGGTATCTTTCCGTGCTTCTTTTCGAATTCCTCAACGTCGGCCACCTGCAGGGAATAGCCGAAGTCTTTCTTCACCTTGTCTTCGATGTTGATGACGACTAGCGGTCGTATGGTATAGGTCGCCGGAATTTCGTCGATAGCGGCATATTCGGGAGCCCAATGCGCCGGAGGATCAAGCTGCGTACCGAGTTGGTCCGTGCGAAGCACATAGCTGGTCGCTTCGAAGCCATGTTTCTCGAAGGTAAAAACATCCCCCTTCTTTACATATCCCTCGATGTCAACGCCTGCGGATGCCGGCAAGAAGGTTGGACCACCGAAGCCTATCCATACCGGAATGTTGGGCGTGATAGTGTGCGTGAGATCGACGTATTTCGCGGTCTTAAAAGTCTCGTTGTAGGCCTTCCAGAGCCCTGGCTCATCGGCCAGGGCAAAATTTCCAACTGTCGTAGCGCACATCGCCGCGCCGAGCGTCATAAACAGATACTTCCTCATTTTCATATTATTCCCCTTTGTTTTGCACCATTGCACCGATTAACTCCGTGGGAGGCAGAAGACGCGGCTCGCGGTCTCTCCCGATGAGAAAGCACTCTCCCAGGCCCGCTCCTTTCGAAGTTTCTCTTCCGCACCGTCGATCAAATCCACGACCTCTTCGGGTGAAAGAACGACGACGCCGTCGTCATCACCCAAGACCAAATCGCCGGGCGAAACAATTTTTCCGCCGATTCCGACGGGAATGTTGACGGCACCCCGCTCGCCGGACCGTGGGCCGAGTGGGGCTACTGAACGGGCATAGACCGAAAAGTCATCCCACTGGGTTAAGCGGCCGACGTCACGTACGGCGCCATCGCAGACGAGACCTGTGGCACCATTTTTGCGCGCGTAACCGCCGAGAATGTCACCGATCATTGCCGTTTCCCGGTGACCATTGGCGGCAATCACCAGCACACTTTGAAATTGAAGGAGATCCATGCTATGCAGCACGGCTCCAAAGTCCGGCGGCTCGCATCGCGCCGTCACGGCAAAACCAAAGAGCCGGGGCTGGGAGCCAGCCGGTCTGATCGGACGAATTGAAGGATCGACCTGTTTTCCATGCTGGAGATCAGCGACCACAGATGTCGGAACCTGCCGCCATCGATCCAGCAAATCACCGTCGTGCATTCGCTGGACGTAGGTCTGTATTTGCACCGACATGCCTAGCTCCATGCGCCCCACGAACGGACGCTTCCTTCTGAAGTAACCGTATTGTTTCGCGACAATGCAGCTCAAAAAGCGCAGCGACAAATATAGAAAATATCGGGGCACCATCTCGAAATTAGATGGCGCTTCTCCCGTCTTGCATTGCGACGCGCTCGGGCATCGCCATGTCCATTTCATGAAAAAGCGTGCCGAACGGTGGAAGCAGCGCCCTTCCACGCCGGATAACATTCCGAGCTAAAGCGCCTCTAAACGCGCAATAAAATCTCAAATAATCGGGAACTAATGGATGCTCCAATGTATAGAGGTCGAAAAGGCCTTCGGAAACTTCCGTGCAATCAACAAGTGCACCTTCTCTATTGAGAAGGGGACGATCACCGGACTTATCGGTCCGAACGGCGCCGGCAAAACGACGATGTTCAATCTCATCGCCGGCGCCTTTCCTCCAAGCAACGGAAAAATTCTGTTCAAAGGCGAAGACGTCACGCGTCTTTCCTCAGACAGGCGGTTTCATCGTGGCTTGGTGCGGACCTTCCAGATCCCGCACGAATTTCAGCACCTTACCGTCTTGGAGAACCTGATGATGGTTCCTCCCGGTCAACCGGGTGAGAGCCTCCTCACCAATTGGTTCGTGCCCGGGAAGGTGCGCGCGGTTGAAAAGGCGACGCTAGCCAAGGCGTGGGAAGTACTCGAGTTCTTAGAGCTTACGCATGTGGGCCGTGAACGTGCCGGTCGTCTTTCCGGCGGCCAGAAGAAGCTCCTCGAGCTGGGAAGGACAATGATGACGCACTCGGAGCTCGTGTTGCTCGACGAGCCGGCCGCGGGTGTGAATCGTACGTTGCTTCGCAAGCTCGAGGAGAAAATCCAGTACCTCAATCGCGAGCGCGGTTTCACATTCATCCTGATCGAGCATGACATGGAGATGATCGAAAAGCTCTGTGATCCGGTGATCTGTATGGCCGAAGGCAGCGTTCTGATCGAAGGCGGGTTTCATGACGTTCGCTCCGATACTCGCGTCCTCGAAGCCTACCTCGGCGAAGCGCAAGGACAAGCAGCATGACCGCGCTCCTAACAATGACCAAAGTGCGGGCAGGCTACGGAGAGACCGACATCCTTTCCAACGTCTCTCTCAATGTCGACAGAGGCGAGATCGTCGCGATTGTCGGTCCGAACGGCGCTGGAAAATCCACGGCGATGAAAACGATCTTCGGTCTGCTCCACATTAGGGCAGGCTCGGTTGTGATCGCCGGAACGGACATCACCGGCTGGGCACCGAACCGAATCGTGCAGGCTGGAATCAGCTACGTGCCCCAAGTCGACAATATCTTCCGGGATATGACGGTCCACGAAAACCTTGAAATGGGAGCTTTCCTGCGGAAGGGCGACTTCTCAGCGGCTTGTGACCGTGTGTACGGCCTTTTTCCAGACCTTAAAGGGAAGCGGCAGACCGCAGCAGGAAGTCTTTCAGGCGGGCAGCGCCAGATGGTCGCAATGGGCCGAGCGCTTATGCTCGACCCGAAAGTCCTTCTCCTTGACGAGCCGACGGCGGGGCTTTCGCCGAAGTACATGGAGCAGATTTTCACAATCTGCCGCGATGTTCGCGACGCCGGCGTTGCAATTCTGCTCGTCGAGCAACATGCGAAGCAAGCTCTCGCGTTCTCCGACCGCGCCTACGTGCTTGCGGCCGGGGCAAATCGTCACCATGGCACTGGGGGCGAGCTTCTCGCAGACAGAGCTGTCGCTGAAATGTTCTTGGGCGGATAGGCGGCTCCAATGGATCTTCTGAACTTCATCAATTTTTACCTCGTGCCAGGAGTTGTTCTCGGCTCGGTTTACGCACTGTCGGCTGTGGGAATCACGCTGGTCTTCTCGATCATGCGCCATGCGCATTTTGCGCATGGTGACCTAGCGACCGTTGGCGCGTTTGTAGCGCTCGCTGTCGTCGCCGGGCTGGGTTTATCGCCCTATATCGGGCTGGTTGTCGCGATTGCCTTCTCCACAATCCTCGCCGTGGGAGTGGACAAGCTCTTCTACGAGCATTTGCGTGATCGTCCCAAGATACTCACGACGATCGCATCGCTCGGCGTCGCCTTGATGATGCGCTCCCTCGTCCAGGTGTTCTGGGGTGTTGAAACGACTACCTACACGCCCGGTATTTCTCGGCCGGAAACATGGCTCGGTGTTCGGGTGAAGACGCCGGAGCTTCTCGCAGTTCTTGCGCTCGTCTTTATCATAGTTGCGCTCATGTTCTTCCTTCAGCGGACGAAGTGGGGCAAGGCGATGAGGGCGATGTCGGACAACCGCGACCTAGCTCTCCTGTCCGGCGTGGATAACCGCCTCGTCATCGTCCTAACCTGGTCCATCGTCGGGGCTCTGTGCGCAGCTTCTGGCTTCTTCCTCGGCATAACCACCGAACTGAAGCCGATGATGGGCTTCAACATCCTCCTTCCGGCTTTTGCAGCCGCGATCCTCGGTGGGGTCGGGCGCATCGAAGGCGCCGTCATTGGCGGCTTGCTCGTCGGAGTTATCGAGGAGATGTCGGTGATGGTTATTCCTAGCGAATACAAGGCGCTGAGCTCATTCGCCATCATTCTTCTTGTACTGCTCGTTCGTCCGACCGGGCTGTTCAAAGGCAAGATTTTGTAGGAGCCGAACATGGATCTTGGTTTTCTGAATTACGTCGTCTACCTCGCCACGTTCATCTGCATCTACGGCTGCCTCGCAGTTGGCCTGAACGTGCAATGGGGATACGCTGGTCTTTTCAACGCTGGAGTGGCTGGATTTTTTGCGGTCGGCGCCTATACGTCCGCAATCCTGACATCGCCGTATGTCGAAAACCGGCTGGGCGGCTTCTCGCTGCCTGAGTATGTCGGGGTGATCGGTGCGATGGCGGTTTCGGCGTTGATCGCCTTGCCTATCGGCAAGCTGTGCCTGCGCTTCCGCGGCGACTACCTTGCGATCGTCACCCTCGGAATTGCCGAGCTTATCCGGCTCGTCGCTCGCTCGGAGGATTGGCTGACTGGCTCGTCCCGTGGCGTCACCGACGTCCCCCGCCCCTTCGGTGATTTGCCATACACGCAATCCCAGCTCGCCTATCTCGGGCTTTGCGCTGCTGTCCTTTTAGCCGTTTACCTTCTGGTGGAGAAACAATCGAAGGCTCCTTGGGGCCGGATGATGCGAGCGATCCGGGACAACGAAATCTCGGCGACTGCGATGGGCAAAGACATACCGTTTCGTCGCCTTCAGGCATTCGTGCTGGGTGCAGCCCTTATGGGTCTGGGCGGTGCCCTCTATGCGCATCTTAATCGGGCGATCACGCCTGAGGCTGTGGACCCCATGATGGCAACGTTCCTGATCTGGATCATGGTCATCCTTGGGGGCTCAGGAAACAACCGAGGCGTACTTCTCGGCGTCGTTATCGTCTGGGTCATCTGGTCGGCTTCTGAAATCCTGACCGACCAACTTCCAACGGCTCTCGCACTCAAGGCGAAGTACGGCCGCATTTTCCTCATCGGTCTGCTGCTGCAGCTCGTATTGCGCTTCAGATCGGAAGGCATTCTTCCCGAGCCGGTCTCTAAGTTTAAGGAAAACGGCAGAGAGGGGGTGCCCGCCGCCAAGATAACTTGACGAGAAATCAGCAACAAAAAAACCCGTCCGGGGAACAATTAAACGGAGTGAACAATGAAGAAATCGGTTGCTTTACTTGGAATGCTGCTCGGCGCGACGGCGCTTGCTGGACCTGCCACCGCCGCAGATGTGAAAATCGGCATCGTCGGCGACATCACCGGTGCGATTGCCGCAATGGCGCCGGAAGTCATGAAGTCTTACGACTTTGCAATCAAGCAGGTGAACGACCAGGGCGGCTTGCTGTCGGGTGACAAGCTTGTCGGCGTGGTTGGTGATAGCGGCTGCAATCCGCAACTTGGTGCGGATGCTGTTAACAAGGCAGTGAATGTCTCCGGAGCTATCGCGGTTGTGGGACCGTGGTGCTCTGGCGCGGTCATCGCGGCTTCGAACTCTGTGACCATTCCTGCTGGAATCGTCCTCATCACTCCGGGCGGTACGTCGCCTGCGATCAGCACGCTCAAAGACAACGACACGGTTTTCAGGACGGTACCTTCGGACGAGTATCAGGGGCAGGCTCTTGCCCGCACCGTAATCGCGCGCGGCACGAAGACCGTTGCCGTCTCCTTCCTGAACAACGACTACGGCAAGGGCCTTGCTGAAGCATTCAAAACCGAGTTTGAGAAGAACGGCGGCACGATCGCCAGCTATGCGGCGCACGAGGAAGGTAAGCCCTCCTACCGCTCTGACCTCGCAGAGCTTGCCAAAGGCGGAGCCGACACCCTCGTTCTCTTTGACTATGGCGACGGCGCCGGCCTTACGATCCTCCGCGAGTCACTGGAGAATGACTTCTTCCAGAAGTACTATGGCGGCGAAGCCATGAAGACCCCGGCAGCAATTAAGGGCGTCGGTGCTGAGAATCTCACGGAAGCTCGCGCCTCCGCGCCGGTTGCGGTGAAGTCGGATGCGGCCGAGATCTTCAACAAGGCGTTTAAGGAGTCCGGCGGCGACCCGAATGCAGTCTTCACCAACACAGCCTACGATGCTGTCTTCATGGTCGCTCTCGCGATCGAAAAGGCCGGCGGCGACAAGTCGAAGCTTCCCCAGGCGCTGCGCGAAATCTCCAGCGGAAGTGGTGAGCCCATCCTTCCCGGCGAGTGGAAGAAGGCAAAGGAATTGATCGCTGCGGGGAAGGCGATCGATTATAAGGGAGCGTCCGGCGATCTCGACTTTGACAAGAATGGTGACGTCCCCGGCGACTATTCACTCTTCAAGGTGGAAGGCAACGACTGGGTGGCTGAAGAGTCGATGAAGTAACAATGCCCACCTGACATCCGAACGGCGCGACCTTGTCGCGCCGTTTTTTTGGCAGTTGACCCATCTCGTTTCGAGATGGGTTCGGGATAGTTTCTGTATTTGCGATTGACCAAGAAGTGCGAAAGACTTGGAACCAAGAGCAGAAAAGCAGCACCTCTCGGCCAACGCCGTGGTTTCAACGACGAGACCCATGTTTCGGACGGGAGCGAAGCTGTGTCTTGAGTTTGGGAACGAACGGGCGCGGCCGCGAGAGCAGGAAAGCAATAGAGCAGGCGAAACCTGAACATTGCGGCTCTCCCTTACGCCGACCCCAATTCTGAGAGGGGCGAGAAATGTCAACTTCGAGATCAACAATCGATTTCGATCGACATAGTGGAAGGCTGCGAACCACCCCGGCAAATTGCACTGGCCGGCAGAGGATCCGCAGGTCGGTCGGTCGCCATGTCTTCCGGATGGCGAATCTTGGCGCGGAAGCTGAAGCGCCGAATCTCGAACGCGGTGAACTGACAATTGTACTCACGATATTCGACTGCCCAGCGGGAACAGAATGTCTGGGCGACGCCATGCACGGAAGCTTCACCGTGTTTCCTCCGAACGTGGAGAGCCCGTGGGACGTGCCTGTCGGACATCAGAGCCTTGCTGTGATGATGCCAATCTCGACCATTCTAGAAGCCCTTTACGCGGAAAGCGTTAGGGCGGTAGAAAATGCCCTTTGGCTTTTGGCCGAGCGCGCCTTTTCGGACACCTTTTTAGAAATTCTCTTCCGTCGACTTTGGGATTGCTTGGAGACCGATGGTATCGCGGAGCGTAACTTTGCCGATGGTGTGTTGATCTCCATATTGTCCCACCTCCTTCTAAAGACAGGCGGAAGCAACGTGCCCACACCGACCGTTATGCCACTCTGGCGCCTGCGCAAGGTCGAAGAATACGTTGACAGCCGGCTGGGAGAGACGATCGATCTGGATGAGCTTGCTGCTATTGCAGGTGTAGGCAGAAGACATTTTGGCCGCAGTTTCAGACAGCAGACGGGCGAGACACCTCACCGATGGATTATGCTGCGAAGGACTCAGCGGGCAAAGGAAATGATCGACGATACCGACACTCCTCTATGCGAAGTCGCCCTGATGTGCGGCTTTGCCAGTCAGAGCCACTTAACGATCGCCTTTAAGAAGCTGCTGGGAACGACTCCAAACCGTCGAAGGCAGAACGCGAGGGCTCTGAACGACACCACCGAAATGCTGCTGTTACCTCGTGCGGGTTGAGGCGATCGGCTTGATCGCCTCTATTCGTCTCAGCGCGAGTAAAACAGTCCTGCCTGTAAAAGACCCTCTGCGCGGCGAATGACCGGCGCATCCACCATTTTTCCGTCCAGCCCAACCGCGCCGGTGCCACTGGCACGTGCGGCCTCGGCGGCGTCCACGACCCGCCGTGCGTAGTCGAGTTCGGCTGGAGAAGGTGCAAATCCCTCATTTGCTATCTCAACCTGCGCTGGATGAATGCACAAGGTGCCCTTCAGCCCCGCGGCGCTTGAACGGCTGACGAAGCTCCGGAATCTGTCGGCATCTCGGAATTCGGAGATCGATCCGATTAGCCCCAATGGCCGAATTCCCATGAGCGCCGCTGCAACGATCAGGCGATACTTGATTGCTGTGACCGTTTCGGATGCTGGATCGCAGCCAAGATCTGCGGCGAGATCCTCGTCACCGCAAACGATAGCGACCACGCGTGGTGTGGACGAAATTTCGTTCAGCCGAGCCACTGCATCAGCGGTTTCGACCAGTGGCACGATTTGCGTATGGCCGATCGGAAGACCTATTGCGGCTTCGCGATGCTCGATCACCTCGGTCAGCAGCGCAAGATGCTCCGCGCTTCCTGCCTTTGCAACAACAATGGCTGTGACGGACTCGCAAACGGCCGCCTCGATGTCGCGCACGGCCAAATCTAAGGGGCGATTGACCCGCACGAGAATGTCACGCCCCTTTTTCTTGAGACCTTTTGCAACTTCGAATACCGCATCCCGTGCTTCAGCTTTGTTCTCCGGCAAGACAGCGTCTTCGAGGTCCAGGATAATGGCGTCCGCAGTCGAGGTGCGCGCCTTCTCTGCGAAGCGCGGGTTGTTTGCAGGGACAAAGAGGAGGGATCGCCAGTAAGCGCGCTGTAGATGAGTGTTCGTCATAAATCGACCGAGTCCATAGAGGTTCAAAGGATCGTGGAATTGTCCATGCGGTTTGAAAGCGGTCAAATATGTTTTGTCGCAGTTACCCATCTTCCCTCAAGATGGAAGTCGAGTTTATCTGATCAATCTGGAAACGAGATGGAAAACCACAATAAACGGTATTTGACCGGCTGGGCGTAAGCGGTGAAATTCCATCGACGGCGCTGTGATCGCCCATGTCCCTGGCAGGCGGGTGAACGAACTATTGCGTTCGAGATCAAGCGTCCACAACCGTACAAAACTCGCGGAGCAAGGCATGTCCGAACGCAAAGAATATCGACTTTACATCAACGGCACTTGGCGCTCAGGAGGCGACGGTGAAGAGCTCGGGCTTATCAACCCGGCAACCGAGCAAGAATTCTCGCGTGTCGCCGTAGCGACTGCTGCCGACCTCGACGAAGCCCTTTCATCCGCTCAAGGCAGCCTGAAGGCATGGGCAAGCACTCCCGCGCGAGACCGCGGCGCCCTTTTGGTGAAGGCAGCTCGAATCCTCGAGACAAGGGTCGATGCGGCCGCTGCAGCGCTCTCCAAAGAACAGGGCAAGACCTTGGCCGAGGCAAAGGGGGAGTATGCGCGCGCGGTCGAAACGCTCGAATGGAACGGCAATCACGCCGAAGAACTTTCCGCTTCTGTTCCGATGGGCGAGAAGCGTATAATCGCCCCTGAGGCGATCGGTGTCGTCGCGGCGTTCACCCCCTGGAACTATCCCGCCGTCCTGAACGCTCGCAAACTCGCGGCGCCGCTTGCAGCCGGGTGTCCGGTGATCCTCAAGGGTGCGGAAGAGACGCCGAGTGCCGGGGTCTTCATCGTGGAGGCGTTGGTGGAAGCCGGAATTCCGGTTGGCGTGGTCAGCCTAGTTTTCGGACATCCTCCGATGATCTCGGAGCACCTTCTGGGCTCGCCAGTCGTTCGTGCACTGACCTTCACCGGCTCAACGCCAGTCGGAAAGCAGCTCGCCAAGATCGCAGCAACGAACCTGCAGCGCTGCGTCCTAGAGCTTGGCGGGCATTCTCCGGTCGTCGTTTTTGAGGACGCGGATATCGCCAAGGCTGTTACGGCGATCTCGGAATACAAGTTCGAATGTGCAGGCCAGAGCTGCAACGCACCGAGCCGCATCCTTGTCGCCAATAGGATCTACGACACATTCCTCTCGCAGCTCGTCGAGGCAGTTAAGAAGATTCGCATCGGCGCGCCGGACGACCCGCAGACTGAAATGGGTCCCATGGCCAACCCGCGTCGCATCGAAGCAATGGAGCGCCTTACGAAGGATGCGGTCGGTCTGGGCGCAAAAGTAGAAACCGGCGGAGAGAAGCTCAACAGGCCTGGCTTCTATTGGCCACCGACGATCCTCAGCAATGTCCACCCGGATTCAAAGGTGCTGCGCGAAGAGCCGTTCGGCCCGATCCTTACGGTCGCGCCGTTCGATACCATCGAGGAGGCCATCGAAGAAGCGAACGCGACCGAATATGGGCTTGCTTCCTATTTCTTCAGCAACTCGCCTGAGGTGCAAAGGCGCATGATCAGGGGCCTCTCGGCCGGCGCGGTGAGCGTCAACTACCTCAAGGGCGTTTCGGCCGATGCACCGAACGCAGGCATAGATCAAAGTGGCTATGGGTATGAGGGCGGGGTGGAGGGTCTGCGGACTTTCCAAAACCTCAAGCTGGTAAACACTGCCGCGCCCATCAACATCGGTTAGGCGGACGAACGGCTCACCTAATCCCAAACACTGGAGCTATCGCTTTGCTGGACGAGATTCGAATTCTGTCACCGACTGCAATTCTGGGCTACGGTTTCCCTGAGGCGTCGTTCCAGGAGGGCTTACGCCGCGACCCGCACGTCGTTGCAGTCGATGCCGGCTCGAGTGATCCGGGACCGTACTATCTTGGCGCCGGTGTTTCCTTCACGGACCGCAGTGCGGTCAAGCGCGACCTCCAAATCATCCTGCGGGCTGCTATCGCCCGCGGGATTCCAACGATCATTGGTTCAGCAGGCGGAGCTGGAGCACGCCCCCATCTAGACTGGACGGCCGACATCATTCGCGAAATTGCCAACGAGGACGGCCTCAGTCTGCGGTTCGCAACCATCGACTCGGAGATCGAGAAGGAAGATGTCGCGGCAGCTCTCAAAGAAGCGCGCATTTCATCTTGCGGCGGCTCTCCGGAACTTCTCGAGGACGACATTAGATCTTGCACGCATATCGTTGCGCAGCTTGGCCTCGAACCGATTGTACGTGCGCTTCGCATGAATGCTAATGTTATCCTCGCTGGGCGTGCTTACGACCCGACGGTGTTTGCCGCTTTCCCGGTGATGCACGGTTTCGATCTCGGACTTTCGCTCCACCTCGGAAAGATTCTCGAATGCGCGGCAATTGCCTGCACGCCAGGTAGCGGCAGCGACTGCATGTTTGGGACATTGCGTCGGGACCATTTCGAGTTGGAGCCTCTCAACTCCCGGCGAAGGTGTACGATTGCATCAGTTGCCGCTCACTCGCTCTACGAAAAGAGCGATCCATATCACCTGCCTGGTCCAGGTGGCATCCTAGACCTGACGTCAGCACGTTTCGAGCAGATCAGCGAGCGTAGTGTCCGCGTGTTCGGAAGCAAGCATATCGATACGGCCTATGCGGTTAAACTCGAAGGCTCGCGTCGTGTCGGGCATCGATATGTTTCTGTGGCCGGTGTGCGCGATCCGGTCTTCATCTCCCAGGCAGATACGATCATCGACGCAGTACGCGATCGTGTTACCGACAACTTTCCCGGTGTCACCCCTGACGAATACACCCTTCTGTTTCGCATCTACGGTCGTGATGGTGTTCTCGGACCGATTGAGCCGCTACGCGACGTGGTGCCGCACGAGGTCGGCATAGTCATCGAGGCGGTTGCGGAAACCGCAAACCTCGCGAAGTCGATTTGCGGCTTCGCACGATCCACGATGTTGCATCTGGGTTATCCTGATCGCATTTCAACCGCTGGCAACCTTGCTTTCCCTTACTCTCCATCTGACTTCGATGCCGGTGAGGTCTTCGTGTTCAGCATCTATCATCTCATGCAGATCGACGATCCTACGGCGCTCTTTTCGACCGTGATCGAAGATATCGGTAACGGAAAAGGAGTACGCAAATGAGCGCGAGCCTTATAGATATCGCTACCGTCGTGAGAAGCAAAAACTCTGGTCCCTTCGAGATGACGCTCGACATCATCTTTAATTCGCCTGAAATTTATAATGAAGTGAAGTTGTCCCAAGCTATCGATTCCGGCCTGATTTCGCGGCTCTACGGCGTTTCGGAAGCGGATCGTATCAAGATCATTGCATTCGATCCTGCTTCGGCCATCAAAATTACCTTCCCGCGGCGAATAGCGTCGGGAAACATAGGTGACACAGATATCTATGGGGCACAGCAGCACGCGCCCCTATTGTCATTACAAATCGAAGGGGTGTCCTTCATTGGATAGCGAACGAACGGTCGTCAGCGGCGACGACATCATCCAAAGCGTTGCGGACGCCTTACAGTATATTTCTTACTATCACCCGCCCGACTATATTCGGTATCTCGCGGCGGCATACGAGCGTGAGGAGAGCGCTGCGGCGAAGAACGCCATGGCCCAAATCCTCGTTAATTCTCGCATGGCAGCGTTTGGTCATCGACCAATCTGTCAGGACACCGGACTCGTTGTCGCCTTTGTGAAAGTCGGTATGTCCTTACATATCGATAGCGGGCGCAGCCTTACAGAGTTAATCAACGAGGGAGTTCGGAAGGCTTACCTCGATCCGGATAACCCGTTGCGGGCCTCCGTTGTGCTCGATCCTTTGTCGAGTAGAAGGAACACCCAGGATAACACGCCCGCAGTCGTGCATTTGGATCTCGTTCCGGGAAACGAGATCACATTCACTATAGCAGCCAAGGGCGGCGGTTCTGAGAACAAGGCGCGATTCACGACCCTGAATCCGAGCGCGTCGGTGTCGGACTGGGTCGTTGACACGGTGTCGACTTTGGGAAGCGGCTGGTGTCCGCCTGGCCTGATCGCCGTCGGCGTGGGCGGTAGCGCCGAAAAGGCGATGCTCATGGCGAAGGAGGTACTTAACGATCCTATCGACATGTTTGATCTGCTCGCCCGTGGCACCGCAACGCCGGAAGAGGAGCTTCGGGTAGAGCTCTACCACCGGATTAATGCGTTGGGAATTGGGGCTCAAGGTCTTGGTGGGCTTACGACAGTCGTAGATGTGAAGGTTGCGACACACCCCACGCACGCGGCCTCAAAACCAGTCGCGCTTATTCCTCAGTGCGCGGCCAACCGACATGTGAAATTCACTCTGGATGGCAGTGGCCCCGCGATCTTCGTACCTCCTGATCTTAGAGATTGGCCGGACATAGACTATGGAAGCTCGCTGTCCGCGGACGCACGACGGGTCAACTTGGACACCTTGACTAAGGAAGAGACTGCAACGTGGAGAGCCGGAGAGACCCTATTTCTCTCTGGAAAAATGCTGACAGGCCGCGATGCCGCGCACAAGCGTATGGTGGATCTCATCGACGCCGGCCAGCCGCTCCCAGTGGATCTGCGCGGCCGCACCATCTATTATGTTGGGCCTGTTCGTGCAGTGCGTGATGAGATCGTCGGCCCGGCCGGACCAACAACATCCACGCGCATGGATATGTTCACGGAAAAGGTGCTCGACGCGACAGGGCTCTACGTCATGGTCGGGAAAGCAGAGCGCGGGCCAATCGCGATCGATGCGATCGTAAAACATCGCACGCCTTATCTCATAGCTGTCGGTGGTGCCGCCTATCTAATCTCAAAATCGATCAAGTCCGCCCAGGTTGTAGCTTTCGAGGATCTGGGCATGGAAGCAGTATACGAGTTCGAGGTCGAGGATATGCCTGTCACTATGGCTGTCGATGTTAGGGGCGAGTCGATTCACAAGAGCGGACCCGCCACGTGGCGTAGGGCAATCGGAACGACCTAGCTATTCCTTTTCGTTCGCAATGATCAACAAAAATCGCCGCGCCATTGCTCGCACGAACGACATCCCATGTCCATCAAAGGGGTCTTCATTGTCTATTTCGAAAATACTCGTCGCCAATCGTTCTGAAATCGCCATTCGCGTGTTTCGTGCGGCCAATGAACTAGGTTTGAAAACAGTTGCGATATGGGCGGAAGAGGACAAACTGGCGCTGCACCGCTTCAAGGCGGACGAGAGCTACCCGATCGGCCGCGGACCACATCTTGCCCGCGATCTCGGGCCGATCGAAAGCTACCTGTCGATCGAGGAAGTCATCCGCGTCGCGAAGCTTTCCGGCGCCGATGCGATCCATCCCGGCTACGGTCTCCTGTCGGAGAGCCCGGAATTCGTCGATGCCTGTCATGAGGCCGGTATCATCTTCATCGGCCCTAAGGGCGACACGATGCGCCGTCTCGGCAATAAGGTGGCCGCCCGCAACCTGGCGATCGAAATCGGCGTCCCGGTCGTTCCGGCGACCGAACCGCTGCCCGAGGACGAGGCTGAAATCCGCCGCCTCGCCGACGAGATCGGTTATCCCGTCATGCTCAAGGCCTCCTGGGGTGGCGGCGGTCGCGGCATGCGCGCCATTCGCGATCCGAAGGACCTGATCCGTGAAGTGACCGAAGCCAAGCGCGAGGCGAAAGCCGCCTTCGGCAAGGACGAAGTCTATCTCGAAAAGCTGGTCGAGCGTGCCCGCCACGTTGAAAGCCAGGTGCTTGGCGATACCCATGGCAACGTGGTTCACCTGTTCGAGCGCGATTGCTCGGTGCAGCGCCGCAACCAGAAGGTCGTCGAGCGCGCTCCGGCACCTTATCTGACCGAGGCTCAACGCCAGGAACTGGCCGGCTATTCGACCCGGATTGCCGAGGCGACCAACTATATCGGCGCAGGCACGGTCGAATATCTGATGGATATGGACTCGGGCAAATTCTACTTCATCGAAGTCAACCCGCGCATCCAGGTCGAGCACACCGTCACCGAGGTCGTCACCGGCATCGATATCGTCAAGGCGCAGATCCATATCCTCGAAGGCGCTGCGATCGGCACGCCGGAATCGGGTGTTCCGAAGCAGGAGGACATCCGCCTCAACGGTCATGCCCTGCAGTGCCGTATCACCACGGAAGATCCGGAGCAGAACTTCATTCCCGACTATGGCCGCATCACCGGCTATCGCTCGGCCTCGGGCTTCGGCATCCGCCTCGATGGCGGCACGGCCTATCCGGGCGCGGTCATCACCCGCTATTACGATCCGCTGCTGGTCAAGGTCACCGCCTGGTCGCCAAACCCGCAGGAAACCATTGCCCGTATGGACCGCGCGCTGCGCGAATTCCGTATCCGCGGTGTGGCGACCAACCTGACCTTCCTCGAGGCGATCATCGCCCATCCGAAGTTCAAGGACAACAGCTATACCACCCGTTTCATCGACACGACGCCGGAACTGTTCCAGCAGGTCAAGCGCCAGGACCGCGCCACCAAGCTGCTCACCTATCTCGCCGATGTCACCGTCAACGGTCATCCGGAAGCCAAGGGTCGTCCGAAGCCGAATGTCGATGCGGCAAAGCCGGTCGTTCCCTATATCGACGCACCGATCAAGCCGGGCACCAAGCGGAAGCTCGACGAACTCGGACCGAAGAAATTCGCCGAATGGGTGCGTGCGCAAAGCCAGGTGCTGATAACCGACACGACGATGCGCGACGGTCACCAGTCGCTGCTGGCAACGCGTGTGCGTACCTATGATATCGCCCGTGTTGCGTCCACCTATGCCAAGGCGTTGCCGAACCTGTTCTCGCTGGAATGCTGGGGTGGCGCGACTTTCGACGTCTCCATGCGCTTCCTGACGGAAGATCCGTGGGAGCGTCTGGCGAAGGTGCGCGAGGATGCGCCGAACCTGTTGTTGCAGATGCTGCTGCGCGGCGCCAACGGCGTCGGCTACAAGAACTATCCCGACAATGTCGTGAAGTATTTCGTTCGCCAGGCGGCCAAGGGCGGCATCGACGTCTTCCGGGTGTTCGACTGCCTGAACTGGGTCGACAACATGCGCGTGTCGATGGATGCCGTCGCCGAGGAAAACAAGATCTGCGAAGCGACGATCTGCTATACCGGCGACATCCTCAATTCGGCCCGCCCGAAATATGACCTGAAATACTATACGGCGCTTGCCGGCGATCTGGAAAAGGCCGGCGCGCACATGATCGCGCTGAAGGACATGGCGGGCCTTTTGAAGCCAGCCGCCGCGACCGTGCTGTTCAAGGCACTGCGCGAGGCGACCGACCTGCCGATCCATTTCCACACGCATGACACGTCCGGCATCTCGGCCGCGACCGTTCTGGCGGCCGTGGAAGCCGGCGTCGATGTCGTCGATGCAGCGATGGACGCCTTCTCGGGCAACACATCGCAGCCCTGCCTCGGCTCGATCGTCGAAGCCTTGTCCGGTTCCGAGCGCGACCCGGGTCTCGATCCCGAGTGGATCCGCCGCATCTCCTTCTACTGGGAAGCGGTGCGCAACCAGTACGCGGCCTTCGAGAGCGATCTCAAGGGACCGGCATCCGAGGTTTATCTGCACGAGATGCCCGGCGGCCAGTTCACCAATCTCAAGGAACAGGCCCGTTCGCTCGGTCTCGAAACCCGCTGGCATCAGGTGGCGCAGGCCTATGCCGACGCCAACCAGATGTTCGGCGATATCGTCAAGGTGACGCCGTCCTCCAAGGTGGTCGGCGACATGGCGCTGATGATGGTCAGCCAGGACTTGGACGTCGCCGATGTCGAGAACCCGGCCAAGGACGTCTCCTTTCCGGATTCGGTCGTCTCGATGCTGAAGGGCGATCTCGGCCAGCCTCCGGGCGGATGGCCGGAAGGCCTGCAGAAGAAGGCGCTGAAGGGCGAGAAGCCCTACACCGCCGTTCCCGGCTCGCTGCTGGCGCCGGCCGATCTCGATGCCGAGCGCAAGACGGTCGAGGAAAAGATCGGTCGCGAGGTCTCCGACAACGAGTTCGCTTCCTATCTCATGTATCCGAAGGTCTTTACCGAATACGCGCTGGCGGCCGATACCTACGGTCCGGTCTCGGTCCTGCCGACGCCGGCCTATTTCTACGGTCTTTCGGCCAGAGAGGAACTGCTGCCGGAGCTGGAAAAGGGCGTTTCTCTCGTCGTGCTGCATCAGGCGACCAGCGAGCCGGACGAGCAGGCCATGGTCAAGGTGTTCTTCGAGATCAACGGCCAGCCGCGCCTGATCAAGGTTCCCGACCGCAACCGGTCGGCATCCAGCGCCGCGCGCCGCAAGGCCGATCTCGGCAATGCGGCCCATCTCGGCGCACCGATGCCCGGCGTCATCTCCACCGTGTCCGTCACGTCGGGCCAGACCGTCAAGTCCGGCGACGTGCTGCTTTCCATTGAGGCGATGAAGATGGAAACCGCGCTCCATGCCGAGAGGGACGGCACGATTGCCGAGGTTCTCGTCAGGACCGGCGACCAGATCGACGCTAAGGATCTTCTTATCGTGTTTCGCGGCGCGGAGGCGTGATCTAACGTTTGGAACGCCTCGCTACTGCCTGACCGACCATCGCCAACGTTTTCCGAAGGAATGAACGTTCACGACCCCTGATTTCTAGTCTTTGACCAAGGGCGCTCCAACTGGGGCTGAAGCGAAAAAGGCGTTTGACATCGTACTGCCAAAACCTGCACAAATCGCGATGCTCGAACAGGCGTTTCGCCGACCGAGTCGCTCGGACATCGACGTCGCAAGCCATTTGGACTCGCCTAACCTTCCCGACATCACGGTTCATGAAACTAACGATGCGGAAGCCACCGCGAAGCGAGATGAATTCCTGAAGCGCTGGCATTCATACGCCGAAGCCGCGCAGTGAACAATTCCTCCCGAGAACTGGCGTCCCCGGCTAATGGTCATCCAGCCGGGAGATCGAGATAGGAGAGCCTGTCCAGGTGCAGGAATACTGTCCGCAAACTACCGGCCAACCACGAGCATTTTTGGCACCGGCCGGCATGCGCGTCGCCTCTCGATTACACCGGGGCTATGCGCGATTGCCCTCACTGATCAGTGTTGGTATGATGCACCATCTACAGTTGGAACAACCATTAGCGCCACGAATTAGCGGCTGAATAGGCCACATGACGAAGCGCGGACAGAGATATCCAAAGCTGCTTAGCGATGCAGAGCCCATGCACGAAAGGTTACCGTTCTGCACCATCGTAGTCATTGCCACGCTGGCGCGTCTGTTCTGCCTGACGGAGGATCTGCTGACGCTGATCGTCCTAGGCAGCCTTCGAGGCACCGGCATGCTCTCGCGCCGTGCGGGAAGCGCTGCCGGCGGCTATTGCCTGCTGCTGGGTGGCGATCGCAGGATCGACGGCTGTCGGCGCTGGCTGGTCGTGAGTGCCGGCCTCGTCAACAAGCGCCGCCGGCGGCATTCCCCCCTGCCCCCGTTGTGTCGTTGAACGGGCTCGTCTGCTGCATGTCACAGCGCTGATCTTCGAACAGTGCGGAGATCTCGTTACGCATTTCCTCGATCGACGCTTCGCGTGCTGTTGTCGACCATCGTCAGGCGATCCATGGATTTATTCGCCCGCGAAACGCGTTCGTCAAACTGCTCCAAGATAAGGGCATGGCCTCTGCAGTCGCAGGCGATCCTGTCCCTCGTTTCGACCGGGCTCGGCCTAGCGGTCGTGCCAAGCAGCGCGGCCAACGTAAGCTTCGGAAATATCGTCTTCCGGAAGATCAGGCTGCGTCGGCTCGACGACAAGCTTCTACGCGCAGACCTCGTGGCGGCATGGAAGCCCGAGACACGCAATGATGCCCGGGCCTTCCTTCTGGACATCGTGAAGTCCATGCCGCCAGGCTGATCGTGTCAGCCGGCTTCCTCCTGAAAGGCCTCTTCCCGCTTGGCGCGAAGGCTCGGCACGAGAACGAGCATCAGAAGCAGGATGGCGAAGCCGATCAGCGTGGCGCTGATGGGCCGCTGCGCGAAAACCATCGGATCGCCATGCGAGATCATCATGGCCCGTCGCAGGTTTTCCTCCAGCATCGGGCCGAGGATGAACCCGAGAAGCAGCGGCGCCGGCTCACAGTCGAGCTTGCGCATGACGTAGCCGAGCGCCCCGAAGATCGAGAGCAGGACGATGTCGAAGGTCGAATTGCTCAGGCTATAGACGCCGATCGTGCAGAAGGCGAGGATGGCAGGATAAAGGTAGTGATAGGGCACCGCGATCATCTTCACCCACAGGCCGATCAGCGGCAGGTTGAGGATGAGCAGCATCACATTGCCGATCCACATCGAAGCGATGATGCCCCAGAACAGGGCGGGCTGCTCCGTCATGACGGAGGGTCCCGGCTGAATTCCCTGGATGATCATCGCACCGATCATCAGCGCCATGACCGGGTTCGACGGGATGCCGAGCGTCAGCATGGGGATGAACGAGGTCTGCGCACCGGCGTTGTTCGCCGATTCCGGCCCCGCCACGCCTTCGATCGCACCCTTGCCGAACCGCTCGGGGTTTCTCGAGAGCTTCTTTTCGACGGCGTAGGATGCGAAGGAGGCAAGCATCGCGCCACCACCCGGCAGGATGCCGAGAACGGAGCCGAGGCCCGTGCCGCGCAGGACCGGCGCCACCATGGACCGCAGGTCCTTCATCGTGGGCAGCAGGCCGGTCACCTTGCCGCTCAGGATGGAGCGACTGTCCTCCTTGTCGCCAAGGTTCGACAGGATTTCGCCGATGCCGAACACGCCCATGGCGACGACGACGAAATTGATCCCCTCGACCAGTTCCATATAGTCGAACGTGTAGCGCATCTGGCCTGTGTTCACGTCCGTGCCGACCATGCCAAGCAGCAGGCCGAGCACGATCATGCCGACCGCATGCAGCATCGAGCCGGACGCCAGCACGAGGGACGCGACGAGGCCGAGCAGCATGAGCGCGAAATAATCGGCCGGCCCGAATTCGAGCGCGAGATCGGCGAGCGGCGGCGCAAACAGCGCGATCAGGAAGGTGGCGATCGTGCCGGCGACGAAGGAGCCGATCGCGGCGGAGGCGAGCGCCTTGCCGGCCTGCCCCTGACGCGCCATCTGGTAGCCGTCGATCGCCGTCACGACCGAGGCGGATTCGCCCGGAAGATTGACGAGAATTGCCGTGGTCGAGCCGCCGTACTGGGCGCCGTAATAGATACCGGCCAGCATGATCAGCGAGGATTCCGGCGGCAAGCCGAAGGTGACCGGCAACAGCATTGCGATCGTTGCCGTCGGCCCCAGACCGGGCAGAACGCCGATCGCGGTTCCGAGAAACACGCCGATGAAACAGTAGAGCAGATTGTAGAGCGTGCCGGCAGTCTCGAAGCCGAGCAGGAGATTTGCGAATGTTTCCATGATATCAGCCAAAAACTGTGCCGAAGAGCGGCATCGGAACGCCGAGGCCTTCCACGAAGAGCCCGATGCACGCCGCGCTGAAGCAGACGAGAAGCGCGAGCGATTTCAAGGACAGGGAGAACCGGCTGCTCCCCATCGCGCTCATGAGGATCATGAGCGGCAGGGCCACGATCAGGCCGACGAATGGCAGGACAAGCGCGAAGAGCGCGCTGCTGCCGATGACGAGGGCGAACCCTTTCCAGTAGATGGTGCGAAGCGGCCCGGGCTCGCCATCGCCGCCACGGATGAAGGCACGACCGAGGGTAAGAAGACCGATGCCGATCAGGATGTATCCGAGGACGATCGGGAAGAACCCGGCATCCATCTCGGTCAGCGACCCGAAACCGTAATCCTGCCCCATGATCACGGCGACGGCGCCGAATGCCACATAGAGGATACCGGTCAGGAGCTCTTTTTGATTGAAGACACTGCTGTTCATGTGCACTCCGCAGGACGGGCGCCACAGGTGTCCATCGGAAACCCGCAGCGCCCGAAAAAGTCGGTTATCAGTTGACGGTGGCGCCGGACGACTTGGCCGCGGCTTCCCAGTTCTTGATCTCGGATGCGATGAACGCCGTATATTCCTCCGGCGTGTTGCCGCCGACGATATAGCCCTTGGCTTCGAGCGCCTGCTTCAGCGTCGGCTCGTTGAGGACGGCCACCATCTCCTTGTGAAGCCGCTCGACGATTTCAGGCGGCAGGCCCGCAGGCGCGGAAAGCCCCGTCCAGGACATCGCCGAAAAGCCGGGATAGCCTGACTCGGCGATTGTCGGCGTGTCGAGATAGAGCTTGTTTCGCTCCGGGCTGGCGACCGCCAGAATACGCAGCTTGCCCGCCTGGATATGCGGCAGCACGACATCCTGATTGACGAACAGCATCGGCACCTGACCACCCAGCACGTCGGTGATTGCCGGGCCGCCGCCCTTGTAAGGGATGTGCTTGATGTCGAGGCCGGCGGCAACCTTCAGCATCTCCATCGCGAGATGGCCGGACGCGCCGTTGCCCGAGCTTGCGAAATTGTACTTGCCCGGGTTCGCCTTGATCAGATCGATGAATTCCTTGAAGGTCTTCGCCGGAAAATCGGGGTTGACGACAAGAACGTTCGGGCCTGCGGCGAACATCGTGATATGCGTGAAATCCTTGACGCTATCGAACGGCATTTTCTTGTAGAGGCTCGGATTGATGGCATTCGAGCCCACGCCGGTCAGCCCGATCGTATTGCCGTCCGGCTTTGCCCGTGACAGGAGCGACAGGCCGATATTGCCGTTGGCGCCGGGGCGGTTTTCCACCACGACGGTCTGGCCGAGCCGCTTCGACAGGGCCTCCGCCATGATCCGCGAGTTCGCGTCGCTCGTGCCGCCCGGCGGGAACGGTGCGATGAAGGTGATAGTGCCGGATGGCCATTCCTGCGCGTTCGCGTCTGCCGGGCTGAACGGCAAGCCTGCGGCAAGCGCCCCTGCCAGTCCCGCGAGAACCGCGCGTCGTTTGAAAAGATGTTTCATGGAACCTCCCTGTGTTGTTCGGTAGCCGGATACACTTGCATCGGCCCCGCCTCCATGGACGCCGGCCGCTCCTGAAGTTGCCGACGATCCTCCCCTTGATCACGCGATAATCTTGATGGATGCCGCGTCCGCGAACAATGGCACACAGCAAGCCTGCACCATTACCGTCTCACAATATGGACTTTTGGGAGAAATTACTGCTCGTGGCGGCACGCGGAAGCATGTAACGTGGCGATATCGAAGACGTGACTTCAAATTATGAGATGGGAAGAGGGCGCGCCCTTTATCGGCAAGCACACCCGCCCTCCATCGACAACTTTACGGAATTCCATGCTGCACGACGACAGGACCACGTATCTCACCGGCATCGGACTGAAGATCGGGGCAACGTTTTTCACCGCTGCGACGATCGCGGCGGCCAAGCTCCTGGGCGACGACATCCCCCTTGGCCAGATCGTTTTCGCCCGCGCCTTCCCGACGCTGCCGATCGTTTGCTTCTTCCTTGTCTCGAAAGGCACCATGCTCCAGTCGCTTCGCACGCGCGAGCCGTTCAGCCATCTGTTCCGGGGCCTGATCGGCGGCCTGGGAATGCTTGCCTGGTTTTCCGCCGTCCAGCGGCTGCCTTTGTCCGATGCCCAGGCGATCGCCTTCGCGAGCCCGCTGATCGGCGTCATCCTCGCCGTGGTGATGCTGAAGGAAAAGGTGCAGGTCTACCGGTGGAGCGCCGTCGTGATCGGATTTCTCGGCATCACCATGATCCTGTCAGAACATCTTTTCGTCGGCCAGATTTCCGATCGTGATCCGCTGGGCGCGCTTTTAGCCCTCGTGTACGCCGGGCTGCTGGCGCTGGCATCGATCCAGATTCGCAGGATGACCAGTTCGGAAAAAACGGAGACCATCGTTCTCTACTTTGCGCTCGCGACAAGCCTGTTCGGCCTGATGACGCTGCCGTTCGGCTGGGTGGTTCCCGACCTTCGCCAGGCGCTGCTGCTGCTCTTCACCGGCATTGCCGGCGCTGCGGCGCAATTGATGCTGACCCATGCTCTGAAGTTTTCGGAAGCGTCGGCGCTCGCGCCGTTCGACTACGTGTCCATGCTCTGAGTCATCGCCTTCGGCATCCTTATCTTCGACGAGATACCCACGGGCGCCGTCCCCGGCGGCTCGGCGATCATCGCCGCCTCGGGGATTTTCGTCATGCTGCGGGAACGGGCGCTTCGACGGCGCGGACGGCTGTAAGGCTACAGCCTGTAGACAAGCAACTGTCCCGAAAGCGGCGCGTTGTCGAGAACTTCCCTTGCGAGGCCGACACGCGCCGACGTGATAAACAGGCTCCGATTGTCCTCGCCACCGAATGCAAGGCCGGTCGGGCGCGGCACGGGCAAGGCCGCGACATGCTCGATTTCCCCTTCGCCCGAGATGCGCGCGACGCTCCAGCCGTCATAGAGCGCGACCCACAGCCGCCCGCCCGGATCGATCGCGATGGCACGCGGCTCACCCGAGACACGCGCGATACGACTGAAAACCCGGGGCGCCTTCGCGCCGGACTGGAGACTGTAGATGGTTCCCTTCTGGGCATCCGCGGCAAACAGCGACGAACCATCGGGCGCCCAGGCAAGGGCGACGACCTGGCCGTTGAGCGACCATGAGTTGCCGTCAGGTCCCTCTATCCGGCTTCCCTCGCCCTCCCTGATCGAGCGCCAGATCGCGCCGGAGGGATGGACCGCCGTCGCAAGCAGGTCGATTTCGGCGCGCTCGGCCGATGTCGATATCTTGCCGCCTGACAGGATGGTCTTGCCGCCCGGCAGCCAGACGTGCAATGCGCCGTTGACGAAACTCACCGCGCGGACCGGCCCATCCTGGGGCAGCGAATGCGACTTGAATGCCGTCGGGCCTGCCTCGAACACGGCAGGCCCGAGCCGATCGATCCACAGGACCGACTGCCGCGCGTGGTCCCACACAGGATCGCTGCCGTAGAATGCCAGCTTGCCGGCTTTCGGGTGCGCCATCGGATGCCCGGAGGTCACGGCGACATGCTCGCCGCCGCCTCGCATCTGCGCGCTGATGTTGCGCGCGACAAGCGCGATCTCAGGGCCGAGTTGCTCCACCCTTTCGCTGGTCAGCCGCCATACGGGCCCGGCGACGCTAATCGCGGCCACCGGCTTGCCCGCGTGATCGAGGATCGCGGCGCCGACGCAGCGGTTGCCGGCGATAATTTCTTCGTCTTCGATCGCGTAGCCTCGATGCCTCACGATCGCCAGGTGAAGCTTCAAATGCGCCGGTTGAATGATCGTGTTTGCGGTGAAACGCTCAAGTTCCTGGTCCCCCACGAGACGTTCCATTTCGGCCTCTGGCAGAAACGCCAGGATCGCCTTGCCCTGGCTTGTGCAGTGAAGCGGCTTGCGGATCCCAAGTCGCGCCGCAGACCGGACAGGGTGCGTGCCTTCGAATTTGCCAAGCGCCATCATCGCACCGTCATGAGGAACGGCTAGATAGGCCGTCTCTCCGGTCATGTCGCGCAATCGGCGCAATTCGCCACTCGCGATCGCCGCAAGATCCGGTCCCGACCAGACGTTTTGGGCAAGCTCTAGGAAACGGTATCCCAGCGTGTAGCCCTGCGCCACCGGATCAAGCCTGAGATACCCATTCGCTGTAATGGCAGAAAGGATGCGGTAGAGCGTGGGACGTGCCCATCCCGTTTCACGAGCAAGCTGGGGTATACTGACGTGTCCAGGCGCAGCGCCGACAATGTCTATCAGTTGAAAAGCTTTGTCGATGAGCGCTGCACCTTTAACGGTCTCCTTCTCCGGCTTCTCAGTCCACTCAACATTCATGCCAATTTCCCTGTCCATAATATGAGATAAACGCCGGCCTGAAATTCTGTTTTGCTTCAATTCCGTCCGTATCATGGATATATCATAGCTCATCAACCTGAACTTGGGTAGGCCATGCAATGGATATGAAAATGGGCGGAAAATATCAGATCCAACACGAAATCGATGTTCCTACATCAGTCATCAGCAGGCTCAAGGAATGCTCCAGCGGCTCCTTGACGACGGAGCTTTTCAAAAAGGGATTGCGTCAATGCTTCCTCGTAGGCCTCAAGCCTATGAACACTGAGGCCGCACGTTTTGCTGGCGAGGCTTTCACATTGAGGATGATCCCAGCGCGTGAGGATCTCGATACGATTGATACGCTGAAGCCGCATCCAAACAAGGACAACCTTCAATGGGAAGCCGTCGAGAACATCGGCGAGGGACAAGTGTTGGTCATCGATAGCAGGAATGATCCGCGAGCCGCATCGGCTGGCGCGATGTTGCCAACGCGCATGAAGATGCGTGGAGCCGCTGCGATCGTCACCGACGGTTCTTTCCGCGACGGACAGGAACTGGCTCAGCTGGACTTCCCGGCCTATGGCCAAATGGTGGTGGCTTCGACCCGCCTCTCCTATCATCGCGTTGCTGATCTTCAGGTTCCGATCGCCTGCGCGGACGTTGCGGTCTACCCGGGCGATATCATCGTCGGCGACGGCGACGGTATCACAGTCATCCCACGCCATCTCGCGGCCGAAATGGCAGACCTTTGCGAAAAGCGGGACGAGCTCGAAAAATATCTTTCCTACCGGGTCGGCTCGGGTGAGGCGCTCTATGGCGTCTATCCGCCGACAGACGAAACACGCGCCGATTTCGCGGCGTGGAAGGCCGCAGGCTCCAAGCCAGAAGACGCGCCGACAATTCGCGCGGGAAAGTGAAAAATGAGCAAGCTGACACCCAAGCAGATGGAGAAGACCATCCGCGACTATTTCGCGGCCTGTAACGCCGCCGACTATGATGGCCTCGTCAATAGCTTCACGCCTGACGGCGTCCACTACTTCCCGCCTGGATTGCCAGACATCCCGTGGCGTGGCGCGTACACGATCGCGCGCAAATGGATCTGGTGTGTCGAGAGCCTCGGCTCTCAGTGGACGATCGAAAAGATCCTTTGCTCATCGACCGAGCCGGAAGCCGTCATCGAATGGACCCACTGGAAGAACAAGGCCGGTACGGCGCTTCGCGGTGACGAATGGTACATCTTCGACGAGGAGACGAGCCGGATCAAGGAAATCCGCGCATATTACGCCTCGCCCGCCGATTCCTCAGTGGCAATCGCGCAACTGCATGATTTCGACTATGCGGGACGAGGTTATCACCTCAAGTCGCCATAAGGCCTCCCAAAGGCAATGCGGCCCCGCGTCGGCGTGCCCGGCACGGGCGCGGGGCCGACATGATTTGAGGAATTCGAACCAGGGAGAAGCGCCATGGGAGAGGCGACAGCCCCGCGTGCGGGCTTTTACAGATACATCGCTCTTGCTCTGATCACCATCGTGCTGGCATTCAGCACCGGCGACCGCGCAACGCTTTCCGTCGCGGGACCGGGGCTCACGAGTGAGCTCGGCATCAGCAAGATCGAACTCGGCTGGATATTTTCGGCCTTCGCCTGGGCTTACGTTCTCGGGCATCTGCCGGCCGGATGGCTCGTCGATAAGCTCGGCGCGAAACGCACGGTCTTCTACGGGCTGATCCTGTGGTCGGCCGCCACTTTCCTCACCGGCTTCGTGACCCACGTCGCGTTCCCGTTCATCGCGCTGCTGTGCCTGCGCGTCCTGCTGGGGATATTCGAGTCGCCCGTCGGTCCGGCCTCCGGTCGCATCATCGCCGCATGGTTTCCGTCAAGCGAGCGCGGCATTGCCGGCGCCGTCTTCAACAGCGCGCAATATCTCTCGCTGGCGATCTTCACGCCGCTGATGGGATGGCTGAACCATCTGTTCGGGTGGGAACACGTCTTCACCGTGATGGGCGGGTTGGGCTTCATCCTGGCAATCGCATGGTGGCGCTTCTACCACGTCCCCAAAAAGCATCCCAAGGTAACGACGAACGAAATCGCCTATATAAGGGCGGGTGGCGGGCTCGTCGATCTCGGCGACGAACCGCGCGACAAAACGGAAGCCGCCAAGGGTCCGACGAGCGGTCAGATATTCGCGCTGTTTCGCAGCCGCATGCTGGTCGGCATCTTCATCGCGCAATATTGCATCACGGCCATTACCTGGTTCTTCGTCTCCTGGTTTCCGACCTACCTCGTGGAGGGCCTGGGTCTCGACATCCTCAGCGCCGGTTTCGTCGCGTCCATCCCGGCGATAGCAGGCTGCATCGGCGGCGTCTCCACGGGTTTCTTCTCCGACTGGCTGCTCAAGCGGACGGGTTCGCTCAGCATCGCCCGCAAGACGCCGATCACCATCGGGCTCCTGCTGACCGGCGCCATGATCCTGTGCAACTATGTCACCTCCGAATTCATGGTCGTCTTCCTGATGTCGCTCGCCTTTTTCGGCAAGGGCTTCGGCTCTCTCGGCTGGACGGTGATCGCCGATACCGCGCCGCGTGAAATCATCGGCGTGACCGGCGGCGTCTTCAACGCGATCGGCAACACTGCCGGCATCGTGACGCCGCTCGTCATCGGTTATCTGGTGGCGGGATCGGGCTCGTTCGCCAACGCGCTGCTGTTCGTGGGTCTCCACGGCATCGTGGCCGTCTTCAGCTACTGGGTCATCGTCGGCCCGATCAAGCGGGCGGAACTGGAAACCGGACCGTCTTCGGATGACGCGATCGCGTCCTACGGCGCGAGCAAGTCCTGAAATGACGAAGCGCATAAAGACACCCGACACGCTCAGAAGCGCCCGCTGGTTCGCGAGCGACGATTTCCGCAGCTTCAATCATCGCTCGCGCATGATGCAGCTCGGTCTTGATCTCGACGACCTGAACGGCAAACCGATGATCGCCATCATCAACACATGGTCGGACATCAACCCGTGTCATGCGCATTTCCGCGAGCGGGTCGAGGACGTCAAGCGCGGCGTCGCCAAGGCGGGCGGCGTTCCGTTCGAGCTGCCGGCCATTTCCCTGTTCGAGAACCTGTTGAAGCCGTCGGCGCTTCTGTTCCGCAATCTTCTCGCCATGGAAGTGGAAGAGATGGTGCGGGCCTATCCGATCGACGGTGTCATCCTGATGGGTGGCTGCGACAAGTCGACGCCGGGCCTTCTCCTCGGCGCGACCAGCATCGGCCTGCCTGCGATCTTCGTTCCGGCCGGTCCCATGCTGCGCGGCCACTGGCGCGGCAAGACGCTCGGTTCGGGCTCCGATGCCTTCAAATATTGGGACGAGCGGCGGCTGGGCACGATCAGCGACAAGGACATCGGCGACATCACCGCGGGCATCGCGCGGTCCTACGGCACCTGCATGACCATGGGCACGGCGAGCACGATGACGGCGATCGCCGAAGCGATCGGAATGACGCTGCCCGGCGCCTCGGCGATCCCCGCGGTCGATTCCGCCCATATCCGCATGTGCTTCCATGCGGGCCAACGTGTCGTCGCTATGGTTTGGGAAGATCTCACGCCCGCGAAGATCCAGTCGCGCGAAGCTTTTCTCAACGGCATTACCGTGGCGATGTCGATGGGCTGTTCCACCAACGCCATCGTTCACGTGCTGGCGCAGGCGCGCCGCGCGGGACAGGATATCTCGCTCGACGACTTCGACAGGCTGAGCCGCGAGGTGCCGGTCATCGCAAACGTGCGCCCGAGCGGCGACACGTACCTCATGGAGGATTTCTATTACGCGGGTGGTCTGCCGGCGCTCATGAACCGGATGCGCGATCAGCTTCATCTCGGCGAGATGACCGTCAACGGCAGGACAATCGGCGAGAACATCGCGGACGCCACCGTTCATGACGACGACGTCATCCGCCCGCTCGATAATCCGATCTATGCCGAAGGCGCGCTCGCCGTGCTGCGCGGCAACCTGGCACCCGATGGCTGCGTCATCAAGCCGAGCTCCTGCGATCCCCGGTTCCTGACGCATACCGGCCCGGCGCTCGTCTTCGACGACTACGCGACATTGAAGGCGCAGATCGACAGCGACGATCTCGACGTCACCGCCGAGCATGTCATCGTGCTGCGCAACGCTGGCCCGCTTGGCGGGCCGGGCATGCCGGAATGGGGCATGGTTCCGATCCCGAAGAAGCTCCTGAAGCAGGGTGTCCGCGATATGGTCAGGATTTCCGACGCACGCATGTCCGGCACCAGCTACGGCGCGTGCATCCTGCATGTATCGCCGGAAAGCTTCATCGGCGGACCGCTCGCGCTCGTGCGCACCGGCGACATGATCCGGATCGACGTCCCCGCACGCAGTCTCGACCTGCTCGCCTCCGACCAGGAAATCGCTACCCGCAGAGAGCAATGGGTGGCACCGCAACCGCGTTACGAACGCGGCTATGGTTGGATGTTCTCGCGTCACATACAGCAGGCGCATGAAGGCTGCGATTTCGATTTCCTGCAGACGTCCCACGGCCGGCCCGTGGACGAGCCTGCCATCTACTGAGGAGAACACCCGATGCATTTCGCCATCATCGCCCGCGACAGCAAGACCCCCGGAACCCTCGAAAAACGCCTCGCGTCGCGGCCCGAGCATATGGAAGGCCTCAAGACTATGAAGGCGGACGGGCGCGTGGTCGATGGCGGCGCCATGCTGGACGGAGACGGCAACATGGTCGGGTCCGTCATGCTGCTCGACTTTCCCGACCGCGCCGCGCTCGACGCCTATGTCGCCACCGAACCCTACAAGCGCGATGGCGTCTGGGGCGAGGTCGATATCATCGAGATGCGCCTGGTCGATTGGAAAAAGCTGATGGGACAGAGCTGACATCCATCTGCCGCAGAATCCGATTTGAAGACATCACCGAACACTGGAGTAATCCCCATGGAACTGGGCGAACAGATCATCAACCCGACCGAACAGAGGCTTCGCCTGTCGACGCAATACGGCGTCAAGCACCTCGTCATCGACAGCCGCCCGAACGAGCAGCTGAAGAACGATGACGGCGCCTGGGATGCCGCCAAGGTCAAGGCGCAGCGGCAATGGGTCGAAGGCTTCGACATGTCGCTCGACGTTCTCGCGCTCGACGTCGATTCCATCCTGCTGGACAGCATCCACAATCCGGAAAAGGCGAAGAAGACCGGCGAGCGCCTGCGCAAGGACATCCGGGCCGCGGCCGATGGCGGCGTTCCCATCCTCAAGTACAATCTCCAGATGGTCGGCATCACCCGCACCGGCTTCGTCGAGGGTCGCGGCGGCGTTCGCGGCAGTGCCTTTCAGGCGAAGCAGTACGACGCCGATGCCGACGCGAAATTCTCGTACTGGGGCGTCGGCCATCCCGGCGCTGACCAGCACGGCTCCGACATCGCCGCCAACGCGCTCGGTACCAGGGAAGCAGTTGGACAGGTTCGCGGCGACCAGTCGGGCGGCGTGAGCGAACGCCAGGGCTGGGATGCGCTCGAATTCTTCGTCGAGCAGGTCATTCCGACGGCTGGAGAGGCAGGCATCCGTCTCGCCGCGCATCCGCACGATCCGGCCTACCCGCCGGGCGGCCTCAACGGCGTCGAACATGTCGTCGGCTCGATCGAAGGTATCCGCCGCTTTCTCGACATCGCGCCGGAAAGCAAGGCACATGGCCTCAATTTCTGCCAGGGAACGGTCGCGGAAATGTCCGAGGATCCATCCGACTACGTCGTCAAGGCGATCCGCGAGTTCGGTGGCCGCGACCGCATCTACATGGTCCACTTCCGCAACATCAAGGGTGGCTACCTGGACTTCTCGGAATGCTTCCCGGACGACGGCAGCGTCGACATGGCGGCATCGATTCGCGCCTACAGGCACGTCGGCTACACCGGCATCCTGTGCCCCGACCATGTTCCCGTTTCCGATCTCGACCCCGCGCGCGAACGCTTCTTCGGCTTCGCGCTCGGCTATACGCGCGGCCTGCTACACGCCATCCCCGCCTGAAATCGATCAAAGGATAGAACCAATGACCCTGACCGGCACATTGCTGATAGGCGGCGCGGAGACGCGCGGCACGAACGGCGAAATCTTCGCCATCGAGGCCACGAGCGGCGACAAGCTCCCGGTTTCCTTCGGAGGCGCGACGGAGACGGACCTCGAACAGGCGGCGTCCCTGGCCTGGGCCGCGTTCCAGACCTATCGTGAAACGCCGCTGGAAGAGCGGGCGATGTTTCTCGAAACGATCGGCGCCAACATCCTCGATCTCGGCGACGCGCTGGTCGAGCGGGCCATGGCGGAAACGGGCCTGCCGAAGGGTCGGATCGAGGGCGAGCGCATGCGCACCGTCAACCAGTTGAGGATGTTCGCCGCCGAAGTCCGGTCCGGACGCTTCCTCGAACGCCGCGCGGACGCAGCCGATCCGGCGCGCACGCCGCCGAAGCCGGACCTCAAGCTGCGCAACATCCCGGTCGGGCCGGTCGCCGTTTTCGGCGCCTCCAACTTCCCGCTCGCCTTCTCGGTCGCCGGCGGCGATACGGCGTCGGCGCTTGCCGCCGGATGCCCGGTCATCGTCAAGGCGCATTCCGCGCATCCCGGCACATCCGAACTGGTCGGCCGCGCGGTCGCCAGGGCGGTCGCCGACTGCGGCATGCCGGCGGGCACCTTCGCGCTGCTTCATGATTCCGGCCGCACGATCGGTCAGGGGCTTGTCGCCGACAGGCGATTCGCGCCGTCGGGTTCACGGGATCTCGCGGTGGCGGCACGGCGCTGATGAAGATCGCCGCGGCCCGGCCGCAGCCGATCCCGGTTTATGCCGAAATGAGCAGTATCAACCCCGTTATCCTGCTGCCGGAAGCTCTGAAGGCGCGCGGCGCGTCGATCGGCACCGCGTTCGTCGGATCGCTGACGCTTGGCGCCGGCCAGTTCTGCACCAATCCCGGCCTGATCGTCGCTCTGGAAGGCGAAGGGCTGGATGCGTTTCGTGATGCCGCGAAGGTGGCCGTCGAGCGGGCCGCAGCTCAGACGATGTTGACGCCTGGGATATGTAATGCGTTCGTACGGGGAACTCAGTCATTAAATTCCAACGCAAAGGTGAGGACACTGGCGATCGGAATGAGAGGCTCCGAAAATCAAGGACAGGCGGTATTATTCGAAACGACTGCCGCGGACTTTCTGTCTGACCACACCATGCAGGAGGAGATGTTCGGGGCCGCTTCTCTCGTCGTGAAATGCAAGACCCAGACTGAACTTTTTGAAGTTTTGAGCGCTGTAGAAGGGCAGCTGACTGCCGCTATTCACTTAGACGACGGTGACAAGGCCCTCGCGGTCAATCTGATCCCCGAACTCGAACTCCTCGCTGGGCGCGTGCTGGTCAATGGTTTCGGGACTGGCGTCGAGGTATCGGCAGCAATGGTGCATGGCGGGCCGTACCCGTCGACCTCTGACGGCCGCTCCACTTCGGTTGGCACGATGGCAATCTACCGCTTCCTTAGGCCCGTTTGCTATCAAGACATCCCTGCGGATCTCTTGCCGGTGCTTGTCAGCAACTGACATTTTCGAACGTAAGGCGCCCGCGAGGGGTCGGGGCGCCTTACGCATAAAATTGTGTGGCGCGCCGACCGCAGTTACACCGTACTTCGCCTAGGTCTGATGGCGCGCATACAGCTTGCACCCGATCACAACTTTGAAAGTGTTGCACCGAAAAGAGCAGGCTTTCAGGAATGCTCGTCAACTGGCTAATCAGGTCCCGGTATCTCTTGTTCGGATCGATATCCTTTAACAGATCGGGGTGAATCGCTTTTACCTAAAGCTCGAGAGCTACGATGTTGTAGTGTGGTCATAGAACTGGTGACAGACACGACGGACGTTTCCACCCTGAACCGCCTTGATAGATTTGTCCCCTCGCGTTCTGACAACTGCCGCATCGACGCCTTAACTTGTTCGTTTGTGGTCCCTTGGCCGAACGGTACCGCCTTAATTCCTTTGTTTGTCCTTTGAGAACTGGGGACAACGTAGACATCAGGTATTCGGTCGAGAAGCAAAGTTTCAAGAGCTACGTCGCCGTAGCGCTGAAAGGAGGTGAAAACCGACCGGTCCAGCCGTAGGCACCTTTGGCGACGGGCAAATTGCCTGTCTATTATGTGGATGGCGGCCGTCAAAACTTGCTTCAAATGCCGCCAATCGTCGAACATCCAACTCATATTATCACATTGTGATACTTGAGCGGGCGAACGATGGTTGACGTGCTGGCATATGCCGCCTGCGAAATGTATGAAGTGCTCTTGGATGACGTGGAGGTCATCTTCGGAGGAGAATCACATGAAAAACACCATTGGGTTTGAAAGCCGCTCTCGAGTTTTAACGGCATTTCTGGCGCTCGCCTCGACGTGCGCATTCTTGGTACCAGTCAGCGTTTCCGCACAGCCGCAACAGATCAACATTATCGATGTTGCCGGCAACCTCGCACTTACTCAGAAGATATTTGAAAATTACAAGGCTGCTCATCCGGACGCTATCTCTCGGTTCACATTTACCAAGGCACCAGCGCCGGAACTCGCTGGGAAGCTGCAGGCGATGCAGAATGCCGGGCGTCTGGATGTCGACATCGTACTAACCGGCACCGATGGGCTCGCAGCTGGTATGGAGACCGGCGTTTGGGAAGACTTGACGGCCTCTGTCAGCGCATTTGGGAATCCGGACAACATCCTGTCACCTGGCGCCATTGGGCTGCAGAAGCTCGCAAAGATGAATGGCATTGTCATCGCGTACTCTCAGCAAGGTCCTTTCATAGAATATGCTCCAGACAGAGTAAAAGCTGCGCCGACGACCGCACAGGAACTGCTGGCTTGGTGCAAGGCTAATCCGAACAAGCTGGTTTACGCACGGCCGGCCAATTCCGGCGCGGGTAGAACGTTTTTGATGGGTCTGCCCTACATACTTGGAGATAAGGATCCCAAGGATCCGATCGCGGGCTGGGATAAGACATGGTCCTACCTCAAGGATTTGAACTCCTGCATCGAGTACTATCCATCCGGGACCACGGCCGCTTTTAAGGAATTCGCAAACGGAACCCGTGATCTGATCGTCACAACGATGGGATGGGATATCAATCCGCGCGCACTGGGGATCGTTCCAGCCGAAGCTGAGGTCAAAATGCTCGAAAACACGACGTTCGTCGGCGACGGTCAGTTTTTTGCAGTTCCCAAGGGGCTTTCAGACGAGAAGAAAAAGGTCGTTCTCGACATCCTGAAGTTCGCCCTTCAGAAGGATCAGCAAGCCATCATCTACGACAGCGGGTACCTTTATCCTGGGCCATCGGTCAAGGACGTCACACTTGACATGGCGCCTGCGGAAAGCCGCGAGGTGATCGAGAAGTTCGGCCGTCCGATGTACGACGAGTTGATCGTCAAAACTCCCACTGAGGTGTTGCTCGAACCGACCGCGATGGTGAAGGCATTCCGCAAATGGGATGAGGAAATTGGCGCCGGCAAGGGCCAGTGAGCGATGCCGGGTCGTCAGGCGACCCGGCAATCTATCCACCTTTCGGTAGCTCGTTGCCGCGAGCAAGGGTGATCCAAACTGCGAAAACGTTGAGGTGTACCGTGTTTCAGAAATTGGAACTGCGATCAATTACAAGAAGCTTTGGCGGATACAACGCTTTACACAGCATGAACTTATCAATTCGAGCCGGCGAGTTTGTCTCGTTACTAGGACCGTCGGGCTGCGGAAAGTCGACAGCATTAAATTGTTTGTCCGGTCTGCTCTCCCTCTCATCCGGCGAGATATGGTTGGATGATCGACGCGTCGATATCGCGCCACCCGAGAAGCGCGGCTTTGGCATGGTGTTTCAGAACTACGCTCTTTTTCCCCACATGACTGTGGCCAAAAATATTGCATTCGGCCTGGCAATGCGGAACGTTTCCGGATCGGAACAAAAGAAGCGCGTCGATGCGGCTCTCTCACTCATCAAGCTGACCGCTCACGCGGACAAGCTTCCCGGGCAGCTATCAGGCGGTCAACAGCAACGTGTTGCCATCGCACGAGCAATCGTTATCGAGCCTCCACTCGTTTTGATGGACGAGCCGCTATCAAACCTCGATGCAGCGCTTCGTATCGAAATGCGGGAGGAAATCCTCCGCATACACAAGACGCTCGGCCTCACGACCATCTACGTAACGCATGACCAGGACGAAGCACTCGCGATGTCCGACAGGATCGTGGTCATGAAAGAGGGTGTCATGCAACAGCAGGGCTTGCCAAGCGACCTCTATAATCGCCCGACCAATCTCGACGTTGCGCTCTTTATGGGTTACCGAAACCTGCTTCCGGTAACGCCAGCAACATCGCATTCTGGTTTTGCGGTTGGGTTCGACGAAAATGTCCTCCTGGCAACGGCGGTCGGACCAATTCAGGGAGTTGGTAGCATGATCGCAGCCTTTAAGCCTGACGATGTATCGCTGGGCGAGACCGGGCTTCTTGCGACAGTCAGCGAGGTAACCTACGGAGGGCGCGAGAGCACAGTCAAGCTCACACTCGCGAATAGCGTCACAGTGCATGCCCGTGTTCGTGACCGGGTCAATGAGGGTGAAGTCGTGCGTTTCAGCGTACCCGCCGACCATCTCCTAGTGTATCCGGAGCCTGCAAAACCGGCGATGAGGTCTTAAGATGACGGCCTCGATCGCAGCTCGAACAGATAACGATACATCAACTGTTGCTGGCAAGGATCTTCGCCTTCTGATGATCATACCCGGTCTTCTGGTCGTACTCGCTTTATTTCTTTACCCGTTCATCTACGGATTTTTGCTATCTTTCGAACCAAAAATCACAACCGCATCATTCATGGTCAACTATCAACGGTTTTTTTCGGAGCCGCGCCTCTATGAAACGGTCGGTAAAACGCTGGGACTCGCGCTACCAGTTACGATCTTCAACGTCGGTATTGCCGTTCCTTTTGCATTCATGCTGCGCAAGCCGTCGGCCGGGCAACGCGCACTTTCCACGCTGCTGGTCATACCGATGACTCTCGGAACAGTCATGGTTGCCGAAGGCCTCATGCTCTATCTGGCACCGAACGGCTGGTTCAATCGCACTCTCCTCGAGCTCGGTGTGATTGGGTCGCCGGTGCGGTTGCTCAATAACTACTGGGGAGTAGCGCTCTCGCTTGTAATTACTGGCTTCCCGTTCGCCTTCATGATGATGCTGTCCTATACAACAGGGATCGATCCGACGCTCGCAAGAGCCGCAGCCACACTCGGTGCGTCACCGGCCCGGCAGTTCCGCCACATCTATCTTCCACTTTTGGTTCCCGGGCTGGCGATCACGTTTTGCCTCACATTCGTCCAGGCGTTCGCAGTCTTTCCATCGGCGGTGCTTCTGGGCGCTCCGGCTGGCATCACCCGCGTGATTTCAATAGCAGCCTACGAAGCGGCTTACGAAGACTACGATACATCGATGGCATCTACGATTGCGATTTTGATGGGAGCCACGCAACTCGTTGTCGTCGTTACAATCCTTTGGCTTCGAAAACTTTCATATCGCGGCCCGGTCGTTGGAGGAAAAGGCTGATGAACGCTATTCAAGAGCGCTTGGCGCCTACGATCTGGCGCTGGATCGTCTGGGCAGCGATGGCATTTTTTGTCACCAATGTCACGCTGATGATTTCGATGGTGCTTCTAAGCTCTTTCGGGACGAGCTGGTTCTCGGGCTGGCTACCACAAGGTGTGACCACGAAATGGTACTCGTCGGCTTGGGATGAATTCCAGCTCAGATACGTGCTGCTTGTGACGGTGCAAATCACCCTATCGGTGGTCGCCGTCTCCCTCGCCGTCGGCGTCCCCGCCGCCTATGTCCTGGCCCGCATGGAGTTTCGAGGAAAGCAAATCGTGATGCTGTGCTTTCTAGTGCCGCTCATGGTTCCGCCTATGACATACGGCATTCCGATGGCTACCGTCCTCTATCAAGTCGGTCTCGGCGGAACAATGTGGGGCGTCATTCTCGCCAATCTTGTACCGAGTGTCCCGTTCGTTGTCTTGGTCATGACCCCGTTTATCGAACAGATTGATCCTAAACTGGAATCGGCCGCTCGCGTCTTTGGCGCGTCCGCGATGACTACCTTCTTAAGAGTGCTCGTACCTCTTCTCATGCCCGGGATACTTGCTGCGGGTATCCTCGTTCTTATCAGAACCATCTCTATGTTCGAGTTGACTTTCCTGACGGCTGGACCGGACAGTCAGACGCTCATAGTCGCGCTTTATTATTCGATCTTCGCCGCCGGCGTTCGCGCCCAACAGTCAATTGATGCAATGGCAGTCATCTACATGGTCACAACGATGACCGGCCTTCTCATCGCTTTGCGTTTTGTCGATCCTTCACAATTGGTGGGTCGCGTGAAAAGTCAGAAAGTCTGAGAACCAGAATGGCACGAATAGTTGATCTGAAAACGATCTTCACCGAGATCCCGTTTGACGACGGTGGACGAGGCGAAGGGATCACCCCTAGTCGCTGGCACAGCTTCCATAACGTCCTCGTTCGTCTCGAAGACGAAGACGGACTTGTCGGTTGGGGCGAGGCTTTCGCCTATTTCTGCGCGCCTGCGGTCGTCGCCGCCGTCGAGAAGATGGTAGCTCCGCTTGTTGTCGGAAAAGACATTGACGACATTCCAGCATGGAACCAGGCGACCCAGAGAGCGCTTCACATATTCGGCCGGTACGGCATCACGATCTTTGCTCTCTCTGGTGTAGACATCGCCCTTTGGGATCTCAAAGCAAAGCGCGCGGGCAAGCGGTTGGCCGAGCTAGTGTCACAGAGGGCCCGCACTGATGTCGAGGCCTATTCGAGTCTCGTTGCCTACCGTGACCCGGTCCTCGTCGGCCGGTACGCAGGCCAATCGGTAGAAGAGGGTTTCAAGCATGTGAAACTGCACGAAATAGCTGCTGACGCAATCGCCGCCGCCCGCCCGGCTATGGGTGACGGAATTGGCCTGATGGTCGATGTCAACTGCAACTGGACCATCGAATCCACACTCAAGATCCTCCCGCAGCTTATCGCGGACAACACAATGTGGCTTGAAGAGCCAATTTTCCCGCCAGAAGATTATAAGGTAATGGCGCAGATCGAAAAGCAAGGGATTGCAATCGGAGCAGGGGAAAACGCCTGCACCGCTTTTCCGTTCAACGAGTTGACGAGTTCCATCACATACCCACAGCCGAGCCTGACCAAAGTTGGTGGAGTATCCGTATTCCTGGAAATTGCGGCAATCGCTGCCCGAGCCGGTAAGGCGCTCATGCCGCATTCGCCGTATTTCGGGCCCGGCTATTTCGCAACGCTCAACCTGTTCGCCGCATTGGATGAACGAAGCCTCTTCGAGTTCCTGTACGTGAAGCCCCACGCCTTGCTCGGGGTTGAGACGCCCCTCCCAATCAATGGGCGGATCGCACTACCAGCAGGGAAAGGGATCGGGTTTGAACCCGACGAGGATGTACTGCGGGCATTTGCGGCAAAGTAACAAGAGGCCTCTACATGGAAATCCTTATCACCGGTGCCTCCGGCAGCGTAGGCACAGCTCTTCGCCCGCAACTTCGAGACCTTGGATATCGCCTACGGTTACTCGATCTCAACCAACCAGACGACACCGCTCGGGGAGACCTGGTATTCACGGGCAGCATTGCGGATCCAACGCTGCTCCGGGAGGCGTCTGAGGGCGTGGCAGGCATTCTCCATCTGGCGGGATGTACTACCGATGCGCCGATGCCAGACCAAATTCAGGGGAACGTGATAGGAGCTTCAAACGTCTACGAGGCGGCAAGGCAAAACGGAGTTCCGCGCGTTGTTTTCGCCAGTTCTCACCACGTAGTCGGTTTTTATCCGCGCCGGCGTCGGATTGATGAAAATATTCTTTTGCGGCCCGATAGCCGTTACGGCGTCACCAAAGCTTTTGGCGAGCAGTTGGGCGCGTTCTATGCCGACAAGTATGGGATGCGCAATCTCTCAATTCGTATCGGCTTTGCTGATCATGAACCGATTGACCGTCGCCGGCTGTCGACGTGGGTTAGCTGGCGCGATCTCGCCCAACTCGTCGATATTGGGTTTAAGCATCCAAAACTTCGCTTTGCCGTTGTTTATGGGGTGTCAAACAATGATCGGTCTTTTTTCGACAACAGCACCGCATTTGCACTGGGGTACAGCCCAAAGGACAAAGCGGAAAACTTTGCGGAGAAGGTGCTGTCCTCTGTGTCCCCGGAAGATGAAAGTAAAGTCGGGACCCATGTCATCGGCGGACCTTTCGCGGAAGGCGAGTTCGAAGGTTCCTTCGAGCGAATTTACGAATACTAGCCAAGGGACCACCTTATTGCGAATTAGTTCAGAATTCCTGACTGCCGAATTCCGCCCCGAGCTTGGCGGACGGGTCTCGAAGCTAAGGCACTCATCTGGTGTCGATATCCTTGTCCCCCTTGGGATCGATGCCTTTGAGGCACTCTACTGGCCAAAAGCGGGCGCCTATCCCCTCGTCCCCTACCATAATCGAATTTCCAACTCACAATTGCAGACGCAAGAGGGCACGATCTCTCTCCAACCCCATCCGCAGACAATTCCACATACTTTGCACGGACCAGCCCAGTTGCGACCATGGTCGGTAAAAGAACATTCCGCCAATTCACTGACAATGCAGATTGGCTGGAAGCCTGACGAAGCCTGGCCGTGGGATTTTGAAGCCAAGCAAATTTTCACAGTTTCCGGAAATTCGCTTGAACTTCGATTCTTGCTTCAAAATATCGGCCGATCCGCTATGCCAGCTGGCCTAGGATGGCACCCGTACTTCAACTCCGCGTCGCCGGTCGCGCACGATGCCGAATATCTCTGGCCTCATCGAGCAGACTATCTGCCAGAGGGGCGACGCCTGAAGATAAGCAACCCAACGGAGGTCAGCAAACTCAAGACAGCATATCTTGACACATGGTCGACAGTAAGGTTCCCGCTTGGGAACAAGCTATCGGTCACGCTTACAGCGTCATCGATATTTGAGCATTTGGTTATCCATCAAGCGGATGACTATTCATGCATTGAACCTGTTACGCATGTCGCAGACGGCTTCAACTTAAAGGCCTCTGGCGCTGCGAACACCGGTGTATTCCACCTAGCACCCGGCAAGACACTCGATGGCTCAATCTTTATTGTGGTGGACAATGGAAATCTACCTTAAGCTACGGCGATGACAATGCTCTCTGCCCGCAAGAAATCCCCTCTGCCCAAGGCGTCATCCCCCTCCTCCTTGAAGCCGCACAAACCACAGTGTTGATGCCGAGCAAATTATCTGATGCGAACCAAGGCCCCAATGTGGTCTTGCAATGGCTTGAATCGTCGTTGTGGCCGCCTTTGATCGCTGTTCCCAAGTCCGGACATTTGCTTCAGGACGATCGCCCGGAAGTCTTGGTGGCGGAGATCTCGAAAAACCTCGGCTGAAGCTGCCTGGCAAGAAACCATGTCTACGCGTTGTGATCGCACGCTCAACGGTCGCATCAAATAACAAGGAGCCGGGTCTGGCGGACGGACCGGCGTTCAGCAACAGTATAGACAGCGCGATGAGGATAGAGGGCTCCCTAGTCCTCCCAGCAACGCTCAACGCAAACGCCAGATTCCCCTCGGTAAGCGATGCCTATTCCGGTCGTCGCGAGGATCGACGAATAACAACGCAACTTCGTTACGCCGCCCCTTCCCTTTGACCATACACAGTGTATGGTGGTTTGCAATTAGGTCGGGGCCGCCATGTACAGATTCTCGTGTTTCGCATTGATCGGCCTGGGCGTCCTGCATCTGATCGCGCTCGGCGTTGACGCGGCCAGTTACGCGCCCGGCTGGCTAGAGGGCATTCTTTGGACGTTCGAGCATTGGGCAGGGGTTGAGGATCAGCGACGGGATCTGGTTTTAGCCGGATTTGCATTCTGGTCGACGGTGGGAAGCATGGGGGTCGCGCTCGTCGGGCTGGGCTACGTCCTGCTCTGGATCGACGATCAGGGCCTAACGGCGCCGAGGCTCCTCATTGAAGGCCTCGTCGCATGGGCGCTCATTGCCACCCTGCTGATGCCCCCGAGTGGATTTCCGCTGGTTTTGCTAGCCTCGCTCGGACTGCTCACCAAGCAGCGTGGCAATCCGGGGACGAAAGCATGACAAAGCAACCGGCGAAAGCGTCTAAGGAGGATCCGCGGAACCGACTCGGCCCGGAGGAATGGGTCATGGTCGCCTATCAGGCCTTCACCGATGGTGGCGTGGAAGCCGTAAAGGTTGATGCCCTGGCCCGAGCGCTGGATGTGACGCGAGGAAGCTTTTACTGGCACTTCAAAGATCGCGACGCACTGCTCGCCAAGGTCGTCGACCGTTGGCTGCTGGTGGAAACCCTGCGCATCATTGACATGGCCGATGAGGCGGGCGGCACCGCGGCCGACCGGCTCTGGCTCGTCATCGAGAGCGTGCGAAGCGATGACGGCCGTTTCGAGCTTGCGGTCCGCAACTGGGCGCGCCGCAATGCCTATGCCGCGGCGATTGTCCGAAAGGCCGACGAGAAACGGATTGGCTATCTTGAGGGGCTGCTGCTCGAACATGGCGTGACGCCGGCGGTCGCCGCGCGGCGCGCGCGCAATCTCTACCTCGCCTGGCTGGGCCACTACGTCGCCCTGACGGACGCCGGCCTTGCCGAGATGGTCGACGACCTTCGCGAACTCTATCGCCTAATCCTCACCAGATGAGGATTCAGATGCAAGTACCTTGTTGGAGAATAAGATGCTGACGTTTCGGCCCGCTCGCGCCGCCGACCTGCCCGAGCTGGAAGCTTTACAGGCCCGTGCCTCATTGGCCACCGGCGAGAACGTCGACGACCTCATGGCCAATCCCGATGCAATGACGATACCGCCAGAAAATCTGGCTCGATCGGTGGTCGCGGAGATCAGCGGTGCAATTGCCGGGTTTTGCACGATCCTGTCGACATCGCTGTACGAAGCCGAGGTGGATGCTGTGTTCGTTGATCCGAAGGCATGGCGCACGGGATTGGGACGAGCACTGCTGCTCCGCGCCGAACAAGAGATTCTGACGAAGGAGACCCACTCGCTCGAAGTTGTATCCGGACGGTACGCGGTACCCTTTTATGAATCGCTCGGCTTCCAGGAATCCGGCGTTGAAATGACCCGGTTCGGCCCGGCCGTGCGGCTAGTCAAGACTTTGAGCTCGGCCCGTGACGGGATTGCCGACTCACGCGCGGAGCAAACCGAATGAGGGATCGTGTTCGACATCGCCTCGAAACGTCGCAGCACATTACCAAACGGGATTCTCACTTCAGTAAATGATCGGCTTTGCCTTCGGTAGGCGCCGAGAACAATCGGCTGAAGGAAGGGACGTCCTCATCTGGTAGCGTGACATACGTCGGCGATCGTAAGACCAGTTGATTTAAGCAGATGTCTCGCGCGAGAAATTCTTCGCTCGGTGAGCCATTCCTTCGCCGTCAGCCAGATCTCTTCGGAAAATCGCCTGACCATAGTGCGTGGCGATAGAGCCAATCGTTTGACAAGATTGGCCACGCTGACGCATGACATCCCGCTGGGACAGGTCCCCCAGTTCGTCGCGCAGAGAAGTTGTTCGGGTGGCAGTTTGGAGTCCAAGTCGTCATCAATGCGGTATGAGCCTAAGCGGTTCGAGCTTCAAAACTTCGATGTACTGCTCAATGGTCTCGAATCCGCTCGCGCATTCATCGTTACTTCTTCGATCCGCCCAAACCGGAAGAGCCGAGGAGCTCGCGAAGATGCCGCAGCCTCGATCGGCGAAGGCTCCAGGTCGCTGTCGGCAAATTCGTCGCGCTCGACGAATGGCGCGGTGCCGTCGAAGCAACGCTTGAATCACCGGAAGCAGGCAAGCAATTTCCGCTTGACACTTTGATTAACGCGGCCAGGAAAAGCTTGTAAAGTCTAGGTTTTCGGATGAGAGGCCGGCGACTGCTGGCCTCTTAGACCGATAGAGCCTCGACCGTGAACGACAGATCAACGGAGCTCTTTCGCCGCCTGATCGGCATGGACGTTTTTTGGCGGATCGGATCGCCCATCCGCCACAACTTGGCTCGGATGCGGGGCCTCGTTAAGGCACTCATTCTGTAGATCCCACTCTTCATGCGCAACATTTCGTACCGGTCGTCGCGCCGCAACATGAGCTTTCTGACGTAGGCGTTTTTTCGACCCAGCGATCCCGCGGTTTGCAGCTCGACGGACGAGCTTGCAAAGCCACTTCCAACACGCCCGCGTACAATCGGGGGGAAGAAGCGCAATAGAGCGACATCGGCCGTTCGCCGTCGCTGACCTCGAACGTGAGCTTGGCGTCCGGATTCAGACGAACGTGATCGGAAACCTTGCGGATTATCGCGGAAAACTTTCCCGCCGGCATATGGATCTGATTTTCCTCATCGATATCCCAGAGTTGAACAAATATCTCCGACCAGGCCTCGGGATTGGCGCCGCAGTCCAGTGCCGAGAACTGTCCGGCCTTGACTTCTGTGACATGATAGCCCGGCCGCACGGGGTTGCCCTCATAGAAGAAGACCAGTGGCGCGTCCGGCACGACTGAGATGACGTCGAGGAGCTCGCCAAGAGAGATGTCGGGCGAATGTGTCTTGTCGATTGCGTTCATGTGGGTTATCCCTATATACAATAATTCAAGGATTGTTGAATAATGGAAGAACGTCAAGCCCTTTTATCATTCGCTGCGCTGTCCCAAGAAACCCGTCTCGCCATTATCCGTGCGTTGGTCATAGCTGGCCCAAAAGGAATGGCTGCCGGCGCGATCGCGGAACGCATGGGCGTATCGGCGACGAACGTCTCGTTTCATTTAAAGGAGCTGGAGCGGTCGGGATTAATTTCTCAGCGACGAGAATCCCGCTCGATCATCTACAGCGCCAGCTATGACGCTCTAGCCGATCTCGTCAAGTTCCTGATGGAAGACTGCTGCGCCGGACACCCGACAGTGAGGGAAAATGTCGAGCGTAGCGACGGTTGCTGCATCAAAGCCAAAAAGGGTGACGACGTTGCATAACTCGAAAATTCCTGCGGGGATTGTCTCCGCTCTCGGCCTCACACAAATCATAGGATACGGAACCCTCTATTACAGCTTCAGCATCCTAGCCCCCAATATGGCGAAAGACCTCGGCCTTTCGCTTGCAGAAGTGTTCGGCGTATTTTCGGCATCTCTGTTCATCGGCGGTCTGTCAGCTACCTATATCGGCAAACAGATGGATCGGATCGGCGCAGCGACGATCATGACGTTCGGCTCGGCACTTGCGGCTCTCACGCTTACCTTTTGCGCTTGGTCGCCATCGGTCGCGATCTTCGCCGTTGCGATCATCATGCTAGAAGTGTCCTCCGGAATGGTGCAGTATCAGGCGGCATTCGCCGCCTTGGTTGAGAGCGATCCCAAAACGGCCTCCCGAAGCATCACATACCTGACGCTGATCGGCGGCTTCGCATCAACGATTTTTTGGCCGATCTCGGCTGCACTTTCCGGATGGCTGTCCTGGCGCGAAATCTACCTCGTCTTTGCAGGAATGAACCTCTTTCTTTGTATGCCCCTTCACTTCTGGATCATGCGCGTTGGCAGATCTGCATCGAGTGGCGATCCATCGGTCCGCAAGCGTGAGACGGTGATCGGGGCAATCCCTCCTCATGCCCGACGGCGAGGAATGATCCTTGTGTCATCTGCATTCGCGCTCCTCGGCTTTTCGCTGGCGGCAATCCTCGCCCACATGGTGCCGATGCTTGGGTCGCTGGGACTCGGAGCGGCTGCCGTCGTCATTGGTTCAATCTTCGGCCCGGCACAGGTGCTGAGCCGTCTTATCAATATGGTCTTCGGGAAGAACCTGTCACCGCCGGGACTTGCCGTCCTCTCGGCTTTGCTGATCGTCGTCGGTGTCCTGATCCTGCTCGTAACGGATAGCTGGCTACCGGGCGCGGTCGCCTTCGCTATCTGCCTTGGGCTTGGCTCTGGCATCAACAGCATCGCACAGGGTAGCCTGCCGCTCCATTTGTTCGGATCAGATGGATATGGCGCAATCACGGGTAAGATGGCCGCGGCTCGGCTGGCAGTCGGGGCTGGCGCGCCATTCGTGTTTGCGGTCGCCATGGAAAGCATAGGCATGAGCTCGGCGCTTATCGCAAACGCCTGTCTTGGCGCCATCAGCGTCGTGGATTCGTTGCAGTCGCCGCATTGTCGCGGCCAGTATCTACAGGATCGCCTGAGATTCCTAGTTAGCGTTCCGGTGTACCAAGCGCGAGGCCTCTGTTTTGGCTTACCCTTGTCACCCCTGCGTTGCGTTGAATTTGCAAAGTTCTTCATGAGGCATTGACATCGAGACATTTATTTCTACATTTCAATTACTATTGAACTTTCGATGTCCGAATTTGTTTCAAGGCCGCCCCTGGGAGGGGTCCACCTGAAAAGCGAAGTAAAGGGCAACGGTCACCGGTATGTCCGGGGAGCAATCACAGTCTGACGTGACTACGTTGTCCATAATATTCCCAGCGAGCTGAGTTACCGCAATGAATGAGCAACAAATTCTAGACGCGTTCGGCGCACTCTCCCAGCAAACACGGCTACGGGTTTTAAAGAAACTTGTCATTGCCGGACCCGCTGGACTTGCGGCAGGCGCGATCGCAGATGCCGTAAATGTTTCAGCTTCCAACATCTCCTTCCATCTCAAAGAGCTCGAACATGCAGGACTCATCGCAGCGCGGCGCGAAGCACGCTCCATAGTCTATAGCGCCGATTTTGAAGCTCTCCGCCCTCTCGCCCGCTTCATGATGGAAAACTGCTGTGTTGGTGAGAAATTTGACTGTTCAACAGAACCAAAACCCGGCCAACATCTACCGTCGGTCGGAAAGACAATACAAGTATCGTAACTCGGAGCTACACATGGCCGATATACCGGCAGCATCGATTGACTTTATTCGCCAGCCTGACCTGACAGCGCTTCGTCCCGCATTTTCAGCGCACAAGCCACGCATCCTCATCCTGTATGGCTCGCTTCGAAAAATTTCTTTCAGCCGTCTTTTGGCCGAGGAAGCCGGTCGTCTTCTCGACCACCTTGGATGCGAAGTTCGATTTTTCAACCCGGAAGGACTACCTTTACCTGATGGCGCGCCGGAAACCGATCCGAAAGTGAAAGAACTTCGTGAGCTCTCGCTCTGGTCAGAAGGTCAGGTTTGGGTCAGCCCCGAGCGCCATGGGGCAATGTCCGGCATTTTGAAAGCCCAGATTGATTGGATTCCTCTGACGACCGGTTCCGTTCGTCCGACGCAGGGCAAGACACTTGCGGTCATGCAAGTGTCCGGCGGATCACAGTCGTTTAACGCCCTCAATCAAATGCGTGTTCTCGGTCGCTGGATGCGCATGATTACAATCCCAAACCAGTCGTCGGTCGCAAAAGCGTGGCAGGAATTCGGTGAGGATGGCCGCATGAAGCCATCGGCCTATTACGACCGCGTCGTCGATGTTTGCGAGGAACTCGTCAAATTTACGCTGCTTACACGTGATGCATCTGACTATTTGACCGATCGCTATAGCGAGAGAAAAGAGGATGCTGCGAAGCTCGAACAACGGGTTAGCTTAAAATCCATCTGATCTTGGCATCATCGGCAGGCGCAGCGCCAGAAGTGAAGACATTGGATTGGCTCAATGACTGTATCGAGCCGTGGCGCCGTTTATCAGTTTTGTTCCAGGGCGGTGCGCCCAGTGCTGTCGATTAAACTGGATTTTGCCCGAAGCGCACGATTTCTCTTCTCGGTCCTCGCGAATTGAGGGCCGCTGGTAAAACGGAGCGGCTTACGGCTCTGCTCTCTCACCTGCACGCGTGTTCGCAAACAGCCTCCACCGGAATTAAGCATGAGAACTTTTCAGACAGTTATCATCGGTGGTGGTCAGGCTGGCCTGGCGACAGGCTGGCACCTCGCGCAGCAGCAGATCGATTTCCTGATACTGAAAGCCTCCGACCGATCCGGTGGTGCCTGGCGCAATTACTATGATAGCTTGGAATTGTTCTCGCCTGCGGGCTATTCCGCGCTACCCGGCCTAGCGTTTCCAGGACCGCAAGGGCATTACCCACAACGCGACGAAGTCGTCGCTTACCTAGACCACTATGCACGGAAATTTCAGCTGCCGGTTCGCACCGGCCAGAGGGTGCTGAACGTTGTCCGCACCGACAACTTTTTCGAGGTCGTCACTGCGGAAGGTCAACGCTTCCGCGCCAAGGCGCTGGTCGCAGCGTCAGGCGCTTTCGGAATGCGTCACGTTCCCTTGATCGAGGGACAAGAGCAGTTTGGTGGGCGCATGTTGCACAGTTCCCAATACCTAAACGCTAAGGAATTCGGTGGACGTCGATCATCGTCGTTGGCGGCGCGAATTCTGCTGTCCAGATCGCGACGGAGCTTGCTAGCGAGGCCCGTGTGACGCTGGCTACCCTCCGGCCCATTCGCTTTTTCCCACAGCGGATCCTTGGCTTGGACTTTCATTTCTGGGTGAAATGGACTGGCCTCGAGCGAACACGTTGGCTCAACGATCACAGCACGCCGGTCCTCGACAGTGGTAGATATAGGCATGCGATAAAGACTGGACGCGTGCAATGCCGGGAAATGTTCACCCGGATCACGGAACGCGGTGTCGTCTGGCCAGACGGAGCTGAAGAGCAGGTAGATGCTCTCTTGTTCGCGACAGGCTTCCACCCAAATGTGTCCTACCTCAAGGAGCTTGGCGCTGTCGGTGATGACAATCGCTTGGTGCAGCGCAACGGCATCTCGCAGGACGTCCCTGGCCTCTACTTTGTTGGTTTTCCAAGGCAGCGAAACTTCGCTTCCGCTACATTAAGAGGTGTGGGCAGGGATGCCGGCCACATAATGCCACACCTGCTCGCTCATTTGCATGAAAGCGATAAAGCTGACAGTAGCCAGCCCAATTAAGCTTCTGGAGATCGTATCGTCTCCACCCGTCGCTATCACTCTAGCGATGCAACGAGTTGAGGGATCATATCTCGCGCTGTCCTTCCCACGCCGAGCAGCGTGGCAGACGCTGCTCCAGTCCAGCTTCCATAGCCGGCAAGCCAAAGGCGAGGCTGTTTCAGGGATTGTCCGTCCTTAACCTCGATCTGACCATCTGGCGTGATGACATCGAGATCACGGAGGTGATCCAGCGCGGGACGAAACCCGGTACACCAGATGACAGCATCAAGATCGCTGCTTGTTCCGTCCTGCCATATGACACCTTGCGCATGAAAACGCGAGAACGGCCGCACAGATCCGAGTGCACCCCGGTCTCTTGCGTCTTTGACAGGTGGTACCATGACGATGTCGCCAAGACCGCCAATTGGAGACCCATCGTCCTTTCCAAGAGCGCGGGCAGTCGCGCGTTGAAACAGCACGTGCCCATCGACGTCGTCTGCCAAAAAGATTGGAGGCTGAGGCGTCACCCAGACGGTTTCAGCGACCGTCGACACCTCTGCCAGGATCTGGGCACCGGAATTTCCACCACCGACAATGGCAACGCGCTGGCCCGCAAATTCGTCAGCAGAAACATAGTTAGCAGAATGGATCTGCTGGCCTTTAAAATCGGCGGCGCCGGGATACGCCGGTATAAAAGGGTGCCGCCATGTACCCGTCGTGCTCAAAACCGCACGTGCTCGCCATCGTCCTTTATCTGCGATCACTTCCAAAGCTCCAGCAACGCTGGTGACCGACGTGACCACCATGGGGCGCTCTATAGGAAACTTATATCGCTCCTCGTAGCGCGTCAGATAATCGATCACCTCACTCTTCGCCGGATAGCTAGCTTTGGTTCCCGCTGGCATCATCCAGCCGGGCAGCGAACTGAACGATGCCGGTGAAAACAGATGGAGCGAATTCCATCCATGTCTCCATGCGCCACCCGGCCCATCCTCTGCATCGAGCATCACGAAACTGAGGCCGGCGCGACGCAGGTAGTAGGCTGACGCCAGGCCTGCTTGCCCGGCGCCAATCACAACGACATCAAAAGTTTTGGAAGACATTGCGGTCCCTCCCCGTTTTTATTCCGCGGGGCTGCCTGCCGACCTGACAAAGTACTTTCGACCCATCCAAAGCGCCATTTGCACGAGTAGGATCAGAACCGGAACTTCCACGAGAGGACCGATCACCGCAGCAAAGGCAACCGGAGAGGCCAGACCGAATGCTGCGATGGCAACGGCAATCGCGAGCTCGAAATTGTTGCCTGCGGCTGTGAAGGCAACGGCAGTCGTGCGCGGGTAGTTGGTACCGACCGATTTCGCCATCCAAAAACTGACTAGAAACATCACGATGAAGTAAATCGTCAGCGGGATCGCGATCATTACCACGTCACCAGGCAGTTTCACCACATCGCCGCCCTTGAGGCTGAACATCGCCACAATGGTAAACAGGAGTGCAGCCAGCGTAATCGGGCTGATTTTGGGCAGGAAAACGTTCTCGTACCAGTCGCGACCTTTGCTTGCGGTCAGGATACGGCGGGACAGATACCCCGCGAGGAACGGGATTCCGAGATAGATCAGCACGGCCTCGGCGATCGTCCAGAACGACACGTCGATAACGCTACTTTCAAGGCCAAACAGAGGCGGCAAGAAAGTCAGGAAGAACCAGGCGTAAACGCTGAAAAACAGAATCTGGAAAATCGAATTGAAGGCGACGAGGCCCGCAACATACTGGTTGTCACCCTTGGCAAGTTGGTTCCAGACCAGCACCATGGCGATGCAGCGCGCAAGACCGATCAGGATCAGGCCCGTCATGTATTCGGGATAATCCCGTAGAAAAATCACCGCCAGCGCAAACATCAGGACCGGACCGATGATCCAGTTCTGTAACAGGGAAATACCGAGAACACGCTTGTCGGCAAAAACCTGCGGCAACTCGTCAAAGCGGACCTTTGCCAGAGGTGGATACATCATCAGGATAAGGCCGATGGCTATCGGAATGTTGGTCGTTCCGACGGACAGGCTGTCGAGCGCGGCTGGCAGGCCGGTAAAAACTGTGCCGAGAAGCACGCCGAGTGCCATGGCTGCAAAAATCCAGACCGTCAGGTAGCGATCGAGGAAAGAAAGGCGAAGTGTTGGTTCCTTGGGACGCATTGGCGTTCTCCCTGGCAAAGGAACATCGTCCGCAGTCTTCACAGGAAGATTGCGGTGACACGAGTTCGGATTGAAAGTTTCAGACTAGATGACGCGGCGGCCGGCTTCGTCGACGACGACCTCACCATCTTCCTTGGTGAAAGCCGCCCTCTGTTCGGACGGCAAAATATCGAGCACAGCTTCCGATGGACGGCAGAGTTTAACGCCCAACGGAGTGACGACGATTGGACGGTTGATTAGAATGGGATGCTCCATCATAGCATCGACAAGGTGCTCATCCGTCAAAGACGTGTCGCCGAGCCCGAGCTCGGAGTACGGCGTTCCCTTTTCGCGAAGTAATTCGCGTGGGGAAATCCCCATGCGAACAATCAATTGCTCCAAGAGCGGCCTGGAGGGCGGCGTTTTAAGATACTCGACCACATGCGGTTCGATGCCCGCGTTGCGGATCATGGCCAGCGTATTGCGCGAGGTGCCGCATTCGGGATTGTGGTAGATGACGATGTCAATTTGGTTGCCCATAACGATTGGACCCTTTGTCAAATGAATTTGAACTGCGTCGCCAGCAGCCGACGCCGACGCGCTCTTCTCATGCACTGTGTGCCGTCAAGATCGGGAAGCACGAGCCATCGGCTGTCTATTCGCTCACCCTACCGTCTGGATATCAGGCCGACGTCCGTTCAGGGCTGGTGGACCCTTCTATGGTGCCAATCTGCCGTAGCCTGGTCTCGAGCGCCATGCGATCAAGTGATTCCAACGGCAGGCTGAGAAACGCCGCGATCCTGTTTTTCAGGAAACGGGCCGCCTGGGCGAAAGCGCGCTGCACTTCCATCTCTGAGCCTGTAGCGGCCGCGGGATCCTCGATACCCCAGTGAGCGGTCATTGGATGGCCGAGCCAAACCGGACACGCTTCACCAGCCGCGCTGTCACAGACCGTGAAGATGAAATCCATCTGCGGAGCACCCGGCTCGGCGAATACGTCCCAACTTTTCGAGGAGAAGCCAGTCGACGGATAACCAAGAGCGGCCAACTCTATGAGAGCGTGCGGATTGACTTCGCCCTTTGGCTGACTGCCAGCCGAATAGGCGACAAAACGGCCAGCGCCTTCCTTGTTGAGAATCGATTCAGCCAGTATCGAGCGTGCCGAGTTTCCCGTGCAAAGAAACAGCACGTTGAATGTCTTTTCGGTCATGAGAGTACCTTTTCCGGGGTGCAGCATGGAGTGAGTTCAGCAATGAGCGGCGCGCAGAGTTCCGCGTTGCCGCCACAGCAATCCTTGAGGAGAAAAAGCGTCAATTCTCGCAGTCTCTCCATCTCTGCGCGGTACGTAATGACCCTGCTCCGACGCTGAGACGAAACCAGCCCTGCACGTGACAGAATGTTAAGGTGCGCGGACATCGTATTTTGTGGCACGATGAGCGCACGGGCGATATCGCCAGCCGGCAACCCATCAGGCTCGTGCTTGACGAGAAGACGAAAAGTTTCGAGCCGGGTTGGCTGGGCGAGTGCCGCGAGGGCGAGAATTGCGTTTTCCTGTTCCATATATCCAGATTACTGGAAATGTGGACAAAGTCAATTGGCTCGGATTTATTTTACCGTCTACCAGCTGTCCCCATGGGTGCGGCGTCGAGATGGAAGGCGGGGCCAGAACAGAACAGCCGCTTGAGGATCGAAATAAATTGGCCCGGGGGATGCATAATAGATGCAACGACGCGCTCATCTCTTTTTAGAGCCGGCTGCTTCAGCGCATTGAACGCTCCCGTCACGACTGCAATCAGCAGCGCCGCCCTAAGAAGCTCCCAGGAACGACGCGGATGCGTGAGGCGTTTATCCGATGCGCGATGCCTGGAAAGAAAACTCACTTGGTGCGCTTCGCTGATCAGCCCATGGCGCACGCATACGGAAAGCACAATACGTGTGCGAATGAAACCAGTTTGCAGTGTTCGGATTTCCGAACATCATTGAAATAAATGCCGTTATTTTGTGCAGTATAGATTGATTAATATGTTTTATTTATAATATAAATTTTTGCTACATAGCAGTATTCGGATTTAATCGGAGCCAGCATTTGCTTATTGCTACATATATAAACACCTATAAGCTCTAATATGATTCTTTTATGACAATAATATCGAAAAATTAACTATGCGATCCCAGTATACCCTTGCCGAAACCAGGGGGTATCCACGTGTCGAACTACGCAAATCAGCCGCTCATTCCATTTTCGAAAAGTCTGAGAACGCGATTCTTTGCGCTGTTCCTCATGTTTATCCCGCTAGTCGCAGGTCTCGGCGGCTACTTCGCTTACAATTTTTATTGGCAAGAAGTTGGAACGTCGCTCGGTGGACTGATGAATTTCGTCGACGCTAAACAGCAGGGCGTCATTCGGTTTCTCGGCCAGAACGAAAAGCAGGCCAAGCAATTGGCTGGGCTGGCCGAAGACCTGAACGCGACCCAACTTTCAGATCACTTTGCGCGCATCGTAAAATCCGATGTCTTTAATATTGAAGATCACCCTTTCAAAGATGAGATCAAGAGCGGCTCGCGGCACATCGCGGCAACCACCGTCTACCATTACATTGACTACGTCGTTGGCGACAAGATCGCCGCCTCTTCGGACCAGAAACGCATCGGCCAGAGCTTCGACAAACAAACCGACGTGAAGCCAGGCTATTCCGATGTTTGGCGTGATAGCTCCGGCAATGCCGTCTTGACGTTCGCAGCCACAACCAAAAGCGGGACTGTCTATGTCCATGCCAACGCAATGATGTTGAGCAACATTGTCGACGGTGAGATTGGGAACCTTGAGGGTGGAGCTGGCGCATTCTATCTTGCGGGTATCGGCAAGACCTTCGACTATTACATCGTCAACAAAGATAACGTGATGATCACGGAATCTCGAGTCATCCCGAATGCGGTATTGTCCGCAAAGGGCAGCCAGGAACCATGGCAACTGACCATGATGACGGCGGGAGTTGTTTGCTCGTCCAGCGGAAAATATGTCACGAGCGGCAACTGCACCACCGGATGCCGCGAGGCAATGGGCTTTTATACGGGTCCAACGGGGAAAGAAATGCTTGGCGTTTCCATGCCATTTTACGATTCCGGCTGGACGATCGTCGTTGAGCAGGAAGCGTCGGAATTGCTTGGACCAATGCATCGGATGTTTCTGACAGTTGCGGCGATTGCGATTGTTGCATTTTCGCTGCTAGGCGCATTCATCGTTTACATGGTGTTGGGAATGACCGGCCGCATCACAACGCTCACCAATAAAATGGCGGCCCTGGCCGCGGGTGATCTTAGCGTCGAAGTTCCGTTTGCCGATCGGGCCGATGAGATTGGCTCGATGGCAGGCGCGGTTGAAGTTTTCAAGAGAAATGGGCTGGCTGTTCGAGACCTAAATGCGCAAGAAGCTGTTCTTCGCGGTAAAAGTGCTGAACTGCAATCGAGCATCGCGACTGTTGTCGCCGCCGCTGCAGCAGGCGATTTCACAGGAAGAATCGACAAAGACTATGACGATCCTGACCTGAACAGATTCGCTGGGAGCGTAAATGCACTCGTAGAAAGCGTCGATGGCGGAATCAACGAGACAAGAAGAGTTATTGCATCCCTGGCGGCCGGAGATCTTACAGAAAGCATGACGGGCCGATTCCAGGGAGCATTTGCGGAGCTTCAGACGAATGTGAACGAGACCCTTGCCACATTGCAACGAACCTTGACAGAAGTTCGGACGACCAGCGATACCATCAATGGCAACTCGTCTGAACTGAGGTCGGCCGCTGACGATTTGTCGAAGCGAACCGAACAACAGGCGGCTGCACTTGAGCAAACATCCGCCGCTTTGGATGAGATCACCTCAGCGGTCCGCCAGTCCAGTGATCGTGCCCAGGAGGCGACACAGTTCGTCAGTGATACCAAGAAGAGCGCGGCTCAATCGTCAACCGTGGTGAAAAGTGCTGTTGACGCCATGGGGCGCATCGAGCAAGCTTCGGTCGAGATTGGACAAATCACCAACGTAATCGATGAGATCGCTTTCCAAACCAATCTTCTGGCTTTGAACGCCGGCGTCGAGGCTGCACGAGCCGGAGAGGCTGGCAAAGGCTTTGCGGTTGTTGCGCAGGAAGTTCGTGAGCTGGCGCAGCGAGCAGCGTCCGCCGCAAAAGACATCAAGCAATTGATTTCAAAATCAGGCTCTGAGGTCGCAATGGGGGTCAAGCTGGTGCAGGAAACTGGTTCCGCGCTCAGCACAATTGAAACTCAGGTTTTGAAAATCAACGATCACATTCAGGCTATAGCCACTGCCGCGCGAGAGCAGTCCACAGGCCTGGCCGAAGTCAGCAGTGCCGTGAATCAGATGGACCACGTCACCCAGCAAAACGCGGCTATGGTCGAAGAAGCCAACGCTTCGACCCACAAGCTTTCGGCGGAAGCTGACAATCTCGTCACTCTCATTGGAAGATTTAAGCTGGAAAGCGCGTCGCGAAGCGATCTGGAGGACACCACTCGGTTTTCGAAATCGACAGCGCCTTCGCTCCGGCTTGAAAATGGGACTGTGACGCACGCCTTGCCTGTACGGCGCGTGATAGCCAATGTCACTCGCGCTTCCTCGTCCGGGTCGGCAAACTCAGCACTCAAGAGTGAGGCGTGGGAGGAATTTTAAGAAGCTTGCAGCAGATCCGTTCAGGCCTGCCGCATAATAATCAACGAGAAGCAGAAAGTGGAAAATGACGACTGCCCCCATAATGCCCCTTTCACGCATCGAGGTCCCAGGCGGCGGCACCATAGGAATGATGCCATGTCCCGGCAGAAGCGACAGCATATTGGCCGAAGTCAGCAAGTTGAAAGAATTGGGCGTAGATGTCGTTGTCAGCCTGATGCAGGATCAGGAGTTTCCGGACCTTGCTGGTTTTTCAGAAGTGCTGCGGTCCAGTGAGATAGAATGGATACGGCTTCCTATCGTGCCCAATAGTATTCCTGACGCAGCGAGCGATTGGAATTCGGTACGCTCTGTACTTATCGACCGGATCACCAATGGAAAGTTCGTCGCAATTCATTGCTGGGGTGGGCTGGGCCGCACGGGAATGATTGCCGCTGACCTGCTTACTGCGTTCTCATACAAACCCAGCGATGCCATAACTTTGGTACGTCAGGTGAGGCCAGGTACCATCGAGTCTGAAGCGCAGGAACGATGGATTAGCCGAACGCATAGCCCAACGTAACTAGCTAACGAATTCTATAATTAGGGTTGGAAAACCACATTTCATGGCAATCTGAGACCGTTATCGAGCAGTGGCCCACATTTGGGTATCGTCAGCATGCTGATTGGTGGCCAGTGTCCTCTCCGTCGCTGAATGCAGAGCTGTCTTTGCGGAACTCGTTGCCACCTTCGACGGTATTCGAGGTACGAATAAGCCGGTCGAGCAAAGTTATGATTATCGTGGTGTAAATAAGGGGTAACTACGCTCACGCGCGTTGATCTCGCTTTCAGCGAAACCAAAGCCGTGAGATCGCGATAAGATCCGACGATCGACACCGCGGCAGGCCGCGGTGCGTTTACGTAGGGAAGGTCACATGATCACTTTGCGCACCGCAGCCGAGATCCACTCCGAAACTATCACCGTCGCGAGGATAAGAATGAAGATCGTCGTCACCTGCGGCCATGCCAGCATGTTGAGCGACGATTGCAGCTTTAAACCAAGACCGCCCGCGCCAACGAGGCCGAGAATGGCCGATTCGCGGATGTTGATATCCCATCTGAACACGGTCGTGCCGAGAAACGAGGGCAAAACCTGCGGCACGATTGCATAGTCAATCACCTGCATTCGGCTTGCGCCGGTCGCTTCCACCGCCTCGACCTGGGATTGGTCGATTTCCTCGATGGCCTCGTAGAGCAGTTTTCCCACAAAGCCGATCGAGCGCAACGCGATCGCGATGATGCCGGCAAGCAGTCCCGGCCCTAAAATGGAAACGAGGAGCAGCGCCCAGATCAGCGAGTTGATGGACCGCGACGCGACAATGAGAAACAGCGCGATGGGCCTCAGAAAAAGCAGGCTTGGCGTCGTGTTTCGGGCCGCAAGGAAGGCGATCGGTACGGCGAGCATGGTGCCCGCAAGCGTGCCGAGGGTCGCCATGTTGAGTGTGTCCCAAAGCGGGACCAGCAATTCGCTCACATAGGACAGACGCGGCGGGAAGGCGCGGGTCAGGATATCGCCGCCTTGCCTCGGGGCGTCCTGAACGAAGGCCCAGATCGTCTCCTTCGTCATGATCTGCCAGCAGAACATGAAGAGCGCGACGAGAGCGAGCCAGCCCAGCCATTGCAGAAGTTCGGTGCGCGGCTGAAGTTTGCGCCAGCTCTTGCCGCCGTGGATTGCGTTGGAAACCGGCATTACTGAATCCGTTTGCGAATGAGGCTCGAACCGTATTCGGCGAGCATGACGATGACGATGATGAGAATGAGCACGGCACCCGCGCTGTCGTATTCGTAGCGGTCGATGGATGTGTTGAGCGTCGCCCCGATGCCGCCTGCACCGACGATGCCGATGACGGCCGACTCGCGAAAGTTGATGTCGAAACGATAAAGAGACAGGCCGATCAGCCGGGGCATGACCTGCGGCTGAACCGCGTAATTGACGAGTTGAAGCCAGGACGCACCGGTTGCGCGGATCGCCTCGGCCTGCTTTTCGTCGATTTCCTCGATAGCTTCGGCCAGCAGCTTGGCGATGAAGCCGATCGTTGCGAAGGCCAGCGTCAGGAAGCCTGCGAACGGCCCGAAGCCGAACATGGCGACGAGCAGGATGGCAATGATGATTTCCTGAAAGGCGCGTGACACGGCGATGATCGAGCGGCAGACATAATAGACCGGTGCGGGCGCCAGATTACGTGCCGCGCCGACGCCGATCGGAATCGATATCAGGATGCCGACGATCGTCGAGCAGACGGTCATGGTCAAGCTTTCCTGCAGCCCTGCGACGATATCGCGCCAGCGCGTCGTGAAGTCGGGCACCAGAAAGCCCTGCAGGAAGCGCCAGCCCCGGTCAAGACCTTCGTAGGCGCGCGCCCAATTGACGTCGATACTGGCGGTGGCGAGCAGGAGATAGACCAGCGCGCCGCCATAGACGAGCCAGCGCATGCCGGCGTTCCTGATGAACAGCGGCGGGCGGCGCCATGTCGTCGGATAGGTTTTCATGCCGGCGTAGGCCATCAGACCACACCCGCCATACGTTCGTCGGCGCGTTCGCGCTCGGCTGCCGCGATGCGCTCTTCCTCCGCATCGCTTTCGGCCTGCTTCTGCATCGCCGTCCAATCCTCTTCGCCATAAATGCGCGTCAGGGCGGCATTGTCGAGCATGTCCGGGGTGCCGTCGAAGACGACTTCGCCGGCGCGTAACCCGATGATGCGTTCAACGAAGGCCTGCGCGAGCAGGACATCGTGAATGTTGATGATGGCCGGCAGACCACGTTCCCTTGAAATCTCGACGATCAGCCGCATGATCTGGCGAGAGGTCTTCGGATCGAGGGAAGCCGTTGGCTCGTCGATCAGGAGAAGTTCCGGGTCTTGCTCAAGAGCGCGTGCAATACCGACGCGCTGGCGCTGGCCGCCCGATAAGGCATCGGCGCGCTTGTCCGCATGGGCCGTCAGGCCGACGCGATCCAGAAGCGCGAAAGCGTTTTCGACATAGGCGGAAGGATAGCGGCGGAAGAAGCTGCGCCAGAACGGAACGTAGCCAAGCCGCCCGGACAGGACGTTTTCCATCACGGTCAGCCGCTCAACCAGCGCATATTCCTGGAAAATCATACCGATCCGGCGGCGCGCCACGCGCAATTCACTTCTGGACAGAGCGGTTACATCGAGATCGCCGAGAAAGATCTGGCCGGCGCTCGGCTCTATCAAACGGTTGATGCAGCGGATGAGGCTCGATTTTCCGGCGCCCGACGGCCCGATCAACCCGACCACCTGACCCGCCGGTATCTCGAGGCTGATGTTCTTCAGAGCCTTGTCACCGGTCTTGTATGTTTTCGTCAGCTCTGAAATTCTAAGCATTATCGTCCCCTGCCTCTGCGGAATAGTTGAACGCCGGGCCTCCACGACCCGGCGTCCGATAGATCGGCTCATGATTATTTGCAGGTATAGGATACGCCGTTCGCGTCATCGATCTGGCGGACAACGGCCCATTGATCCTTGAAAGTGATCGGGATGAACGCTTCCTGCGGCGGTTCTGAAGTCTGGAACTCCTTCAGCAGGGCCGATCCTTCCCAATTGTAGGAGAAGAACGCATCCTTGATCTTTTCCTGCAATTCCGGGGTCAGGTTATGAGCGACGCCGTAACCGGTCGTCGGGAAGGTCTGCGACTTGTAGATCGAGACGAGCTGGTCCTTCTTGACGACATCGCGAGCAACCATTCGCTTCATCACCGAATTTGCGATAGCGGCTGCCGGATAGTCCTTGTTTGCCACGCCGAGAATCGAGTTGTCATGCTTGCCGGAGAAAACTGGCTCGAAGTCGGTCCCTGCTACGAGCTTGTATTCGGCCTTCAATAGTGCAGAAGGCGCCTTGAAGCCGGAGTTGGACGTTTCTGCGGTGAAGGCGAGCTTCTTGCCCTTCAAGTCTTCGATCTTCTCAATTCCCGAGCCCGGATAGGTGATGATCTCCATTTCGTAACCGAAAGCGCCATCCTTGGACGCCATCATGGCGAAGGGGCGGAAGCCGGCGCAGGCGACGGCGATCGGATTGGAGCCGGTGTTGAAGCCCGAAACGTGCAGGCGACCCGCACGCATGGCCTCGATCTGCGCGGCGTTTTCCTGAACCGGGAAGAACTGGACCTTCTTGCCGGTCTTTTCGGCGAGATGATCGAGGAAGCCCTTCCAGACGTCGGCATAAACGGCCGGGTCTTCGACCGGCGTATAGGCGAAGACGAGGGTTGCCGGATCGACCAGCTTGTCTTTTTCGGTCGGAATGTCGGCGACCATGTCGCCATCAGCATCCGTATAACGAGCATCAAGTTTGAATTCCGCCTGGGCAGGCATTGCAAATGCTACGGAAAGAGCCAGGACGGCCGCGAGCTTCTTCATCGGGTTCTCCATTGATCCAGAAAGGGTCACCCGCTTATTCTGCACTTCCGCTACAGGAATATGACAATTCTGTATATTTCCAGAAATACGGAAATATCGTATGTGACGCCAGTGAACGATCCTTGCTTCCAGACGTGAAAATCGATATATCCAGACTTATGGAAAAATCAGCTATCGTAGAAGCGTTTGCGGCGATTGCCCAAACCACTCGACTCGACGCGCTTCGCCTCCTTCTCGATCACGCGGCGGACGGATTGCCGTCAGGCGATATCGGGAGACTACTTGATATTCCTCAAAACACGATGTCGTCACACCTCAACGTGTTGAAGCGAGCTGGTTTGGTACAGACGCAACGCGTCGGCACCACGATAATTTACCGTCCGAATACGGAGCTTGTCTGGCGGCTTGTGGAGTTTCTGGCGACAGACTTCTCTTCCCTTCCCGGCAAGCGTGCTGATGTCGAGATCGCGCTGAGCCAACCAGCAACGAAAGTCTTCAACGTTCTTTTTCTTTGTCGAGCAAATTCGGCGAGATCGATCATGGCAGAGGCTATCCTCCGCAATATGGCGCCCGATCGTTTCAAGGCGTTCTCCGCTGGTAACCTGCCAGCAAGTGTCGTTCATCCCTTGACGCTTGTTACGCTCCAGAAAATTGAATGCCCGATCGCTGACCTGCGACCCAAGAGTTGGGATGAGTTCAGAGGGGAGAACCGTATTGCGATGGATTTTGTGTTCACCGTATGCGACACACTGACCGGCGAGCAGTGTCCGTCCTGGCCGGGTCAGCCGTTTACCGCACACTGGGGGATCGACGATCCAACCATTGTCGAAGGCACGGAACTCCAAAAGCTCGCCGCCTTTCGCCGGGCAGCCGATGCGATTACCAGCCGGCTTTCCGTGTTCACGTCGCTTCCAATGGAATCGATCGATCGGATGTCTCTTCAGACGCAGCTGAGAGCACTCGGTGACACGAAGCGCTGACGGCGGCTATTGCAGTCCGTAGCCGCAACCCCTTACGGTACGAACGGCGTCTTCCTTGCTTCCTATGTTCAGCGATTTGCGCAGCCGCTTGATACTCACGTCGACAATACGCTCGTCCCTACTGACATCGTTCCAAACCATCTCGAGGATTTCTTGACGCGAAAAAAGACGCGCGGGCTCCTTCAACATCGTCTGCAGCAGGCGGTATTCGGTAGGGCCAAGATGAATTTGCCGACCCTTGCGCGAAACCCTGTGAGTTTCCAGGTTCAGGGATATCTCGCGATGGTTCAAAATCCTTGTGGTTTTCGAGACTGAACGCTCGATGAGGGCATTGCTGCGAGCGAGAAGCTCCTGCATGGAAAAGGGCCTCAGCAGGTAGTCGTCGGCCCCGACGTCGAAAAAGGTGGTGGGGACGGCCTCCCCACCCAGGACGATGATTGCCAGCTGTCTTCGTTGGACGTTCGATCGCATACGAACGAACGATTTGTGCAGAGCGCCGGCTCGCCCAAGAGAATCAACGACGACCAGATCCGGTTGCCGCTCGGCGACCATGCGTTCGCACTGGTCTGCCATGCCACAAACTCCGGCGATGTAACCCTCTTCGCGGAAGCTAGCCTCGAGGATCGAGCCAACGCCTGTATCTTCCTGTACGATAACAACGCTCGGCATGCACGTCACTCCATCGCGACCACGGTTTCAGCGCGCGGCCGATCGGCCGAGACATCATCACCCGTCACAATGTATTCGACCGTCTCAGCCAGATTGGTGGCATGGTCACCGACGCGTTCAAGGTTCTTCGCACAGAAGAGCAGATGAGCGCACAAAGTGATCGAGCGCTGGTCCTCCATCATATATGTCAGGAGTTCGCGAAAGAGCCCGTTATAGAGGACGTCGATATGCTCGTCCTGGCGTCGAACCTCCGACGCCATTTTCGCGTCGTTGTTTCGGAAGGCTTCAAGGGCGCCTGCCATCTGTGTTTTAGCAGCTTCGGCCAGCGTGCCAAAGCCGGCGGAAACGACACCCCTGTTGAGTGACGCATCAACGATCGCAGAGCGTTTGGCAATATTTTTTGCCAGATCGCCCACGCGCTCGAGATTTGAAACCATCCGCATCGCACCGACGATCCGCCTCAGATCGTTCGCCACGGGCTGTCTGCGGGCAATAATTTGAACAGCTGCCGTTTCAGCAGTTCTCTGCATCGCATCGAGTTGAAGGTCAGCCTTTACGACCTCTTCTGCGAGTGCCTTGTCATTACCAATCAGGGCATCAACCGACTTGTCGAGGAGCGAAGCAGCGATGCGCCCCATGGAAGAGACTTGCTCGGTCAGGTCGTGCAGCTCTTCGTCGAAAGCGCGAATAGTGTGATCCATCGTCATGATTTTTTTTCCTCAGCCGAAGCGCCCAGTGATGTAGTGCTGTGTTTTTTCGTTCTGCGGGTTTGTGAAGAACTCATTAGTCGCGTTGTACTCGGTCATCTCGCCAAGGTGCATGTAGGCGGTGTAGGTCGATATGCGTGCAGCCTGCTGCATGTTGTGCGTGACGATGACGATCGTATATTGATCGCGCAATTCAGCGACCAACTCCTCGATTTTCGCCGTGGCGATCGGGTCAAGCGCCGATGTCGGTTCGTCGAACAGAATGATTTCCGGATTTGGAGCGAGCGTCCGGGCAATGCACAGACGCTGCTGCTGTCCTCCAGACAAACCGTAGGCCGACTGATGCAGGCGGTCCTTGACCTCGTTCCAGAGGGCGGCGCCTTGAAGAGCCTGCTCGACCCGCTCGTCGAGCAGGCTCTTCTTGGTGATGCCGCGCACCTTTAGACCCGCCGCAACATTCTCATAGATCGACTTAGGGAACGGATTGGGCTTTTGGAAAACCATCCCGATCCGCAAGCGGATCAAGATCGGATCGATCCCAGGGGAAACCAGATTCTGCTTTTCCGGCAACAGCTCGATCGCACCCTCGTAGCGGTTGCCCGGATAAAGATCGTGCATACGGTTGAATGATCGCAGGAGCGTGCTCTTTCCGCAGCCTGACGGACCGATCAAGGCAGTAACCTGCTTGTCGGCGATCGGAAGATTGACCTTTTTCAGGGCGTGGAAATCTCCGTACCAGAAATCGAGATCCCTTACCTCCGCCCGCAGACGCTCAGGATGGGTCAGAATGTTGCGCGAGGAACTTGTTTCCTGGCCTGCGTTTACAGGCCGCAAGGCGGTTGTTGTATCGTTCATTTTTGGTCCGATCTCTGTTAGAGGCCAAGCTTGCGTCGAAGCCGGAAGCGTATCCAAATGGCGATGGCATTCATGCCCAAGGTCATGAACATCAACACGACGCCTGTCGCCGCAGCATTTACGTGGAACGCTGCCTGCGGCCGCGATATCCAGTTGAACATCTGGATTGGCATCACGGTGAACGGGGCATTCAGCCAATCGAAGTTGATGAACGGAAAGCTCGCGTTCACCGGTGCCGGCGGTAGGAACGCGATAAATGTCAGAGCGCCGATCGTGATGATGGGCGCGGTTTCGCCGATGGCACGAGACAAGCCGACGATCGCTCCGGTGAGGATACCAGGCCGGGCAGCGGGGAGGATGTAGTGCCACATCGTCTGCCATTTATCGGCACCAAGACCAAACGCACCTTCGCGGATTGTCTGCGGTATGGCGCGGATAGCTTCTCTCGTCGCGACGATGACAATCGGCAGGATCAAAAGCGCAAGAACCATGCCTGCGACGAGCACCGTCCGGCCAAGATCGGCAAGGTAGACAAAAAAGCCAAGAGCGAGCAGGCCGTAGATTATCGAAGGTACGCCGGCAAGATTGGTGACGTTGATCTCGATCACATCTGTCAGCCAGTTTTTCTTCGCGTATTCCTCGAGGTACAGACCCGCTCCGACACCGAGCGGAATAGCCAGAAGAGCAGTGACAAACATCACAAGGCAGGTTCCCACCCAGGCAGAGAGAATTCCGGCATCTGCTGCCCGCCTTGAAGGAAATTCCGTCAGAAAAGCGTAATCGATCCGAGCCAGTCCATCACTGAAGAGGTCAACGATGAGCGCGATCAGGAAGGCCATGACGATGAACAGGATGATCAGGCCCATACTCGCAAACACGAGATCGTTTCGTCTCGCTCGATTGACCAGTTGGACTTGGGAAGACGTGTCCTGGAGCACAGTTATATTTTCGGCGCTGATAGCCATCAGTAGGCCTCCCGGAAGCGGCGGCGAAGAAAGAAGCCGATGATGTTGAAAATCAGGGTCAACACGAAGAGCGCGAGGCCAGCTGCGAAAATGGTCTGATATGCCAGCGATCCGTGCGGCAAATCACCGAGGCTCATCTGAACGATGTATGACGTGATCGTTGCAGCACCCTCTCGTGGATCTGCGGTTAGGTTCGGGTTCTGGCCCGCAGCGATGGCAAGCACCATGGTCTCACCGACGGCACGGGACATGCCCAGGAGGTATGCCGCGGTAATCCCGGAGAAAGCACCTGGAATGATGACCCTGAACGACGTTTGCAGCCTGGTCATGCCGAGTGCGTAGGCACCCTCCCTCAGCGAGGCCGGCACGGCGCGCATGGCGTCTTCGCTGATCGAGACGATGTAGGGCATGATCATAATGCCGAGCACGATCCCGGGCGCAAGGAGATTGAAGCTGGTCAAACCGGGGATAAATGTCTGGAGCAAAGGCGTTATGAAGAGGAGTGCGAAGTAGCCGAAAACGACTGTAGGCACCCCTCCAAGCAATTCGAGGATCGGCTTGACTGTCTCTCTAACGGCTGGCCGAGCATACTCACTCAGATAGACTGCCAGACTTGTTCCTAAAGGTATGGCGATCAGGATCGCAATCCCGGCGGCCCAAAGCGTTGCCGTGAGCAGTGGCAGGATACCATATCGCGGCTGAGCGAAGACGGGCGTCCATTCTGTATCGGTCAGGAACGTCCACAGCGAGACCTGCATGAAGAAATTCCACGACTCGCTGACGAGCACATAAATGATCGCGGCAGTCACGAAAACCGAAAGGGCAGCAGACAGAAACAACAAGACACGCATCGACATATCGATGAGACGTCGCCGTTTCAAAAAGGCGTCACTTGGGAGATATGGGTCGAGCGTTGTAGGCATCATGTGCTCCGGTGAGGGCAGCCGCGAACGGTCGCGGCTGCCGGAAAGGTATGGATTTTAGTTGGCTGCGTCGGCGACGAGATCGGAAACCGTCACGCCGACCTTTGAACCACCTTCAAAGTGGCTTCCGGTCTTGCGGTTTTCGAACTTCTTGAGCGCGAGGCCAGCGGCTTCGCAGGCAAAGCCACATAGCCGACTTCACTAACAAGCTCTTCCTGGTTCTTCGCGTCGAAGAGGAACGAAACGAACGAGCGAACGTGCTCTTTCTCATCGGCTGCCTTCTTGGACGCGTAGTAGAACAGCGGGCGGGTCAGCGGCTGGTAGGTTCCATCGGTTGCGGTCTCGATGGACGGCGCCACGCACGATCCATCGGCCTGCTTGATTTCAACAGCCTTCACCTTGCCGGCGTTTTCGCTCAGATAGGCGAGGCCAAGGAAGCCGATTGCGTTCTTGTCGCCGGCAACGCCCTGTACCGTGATGTTGTCATCTTCGGTCGCCGTATAGTCGCCGCGGCTGGAGTGTTCCTTGCCGTTGATGGCAAGTGTGTAATAGTCATACGTACCAGAGTCGGTGCCGGCACCGAACAGGCCGAGCTTGGCGTTGGGGAAGTCACCGCGGACTTGGTTCCAGTTGGTTACCTTGCCCTGAGCTTCAGGCTCCCAGATCTTCTTCAGCTCAGCGACCGTCATGCAGGTTGCCCAGTTATTCTGCGGGCTGACGATCGTCGCCAATGCGTCGATGGCGACCGGCAGCTCGATGAACTCGACCTTGTTCTGCTTGCAGAGTTCGATTTCGTCGGAGCGGATCGGCCGCGATGCGCCGGTGATGTCCGTCTCGCCGCGGCAGAACTTCTTGAAGCCGCCGCCCGTACCCGAAGAGCCAACCGTAACGAGCGTCTTGCCAGCCTGAGCCTTCTGGAACTCTTCAGCCATGGCTTCGGAAATCGGGAAAACGGTGCTTGAACCATCAATCAGCACGGTCGGAGCCTGCTGTGCGTGGGACGGCGCGACAAGAAGACCGAGCGTCAGAACAGAGATTGCGGAGGAAGCGAAGGCGGCGCGCGCCGGGCGAAAGGTTTTCGTGTTGTGTGTCATGACGACCCTCTGTGAATTCAGAAAAGCTGAACGCGACATCCGCGAACGCAGGGCGGTCATAGTATTGTTCGATGACAGTTTTATGTCAATCAAGTATAGTATGGTATATCCAGATGGATTGATATTTATAATATGAGATAACTACTTGCAATGTTCAACAGCACGATATTTATACTCATGAAGAATTGAGGGTCCTAATTGCTGGCATCGGCCGCCAGCAAGCTCAGAGCGAAAGATAGCCCGTCGCGCCCTTTAAGGCAATCATATTTCCAGATTTCTGGATATTTAGTGCCTGTCATAAATTTGCGTTGAAACTGTAATAAATGCCTCCACCAACGAAATTAAGGAAAAGCGGGCGCATGTCTCCAAAGGTATTGATTGTCGAAGATGAGGAAGCGCTGAGCGTCCTTCTCCGCTATAACCTTGAAGCAGAGGGATACCTGGTCGAAGCGATCACTCACGGCGAAGAAGCCGATATCGCACTCCAGGAGAACGTTCCGGATTTGCTGGTTCTCGACTGGATGCTGCCTGGCGTTTCAGGAATTGAACTTTGCCGGCGCCTTCGGGCCCGACCCAATACTGAACGGCTGCCAGTAATTATGCTGACAGCGCGAGGAGAAGAGACGGAGCGTGTCCGCGGACTGGCAACAGGTGCCGATGATTATCTTGTCAAACCGTTCTCGACGCCGGAGCTTATGGCCAGGGTGAGAGCTCTGTTGCGGCGTTCGAAACCCGCGTTGATATCGTCTATTTTGCGTTATGCAGACATCGAACTCGACCGGGAAAGCCACCGCGTCCATCGCGAACGACGTGAGGTCAGACTTGGACCGACTGAATTCCGGCTGCTTGACTTTCTCATGGCTTCACCAGGGCGTGTTTTCTCGCGCGCACAACTGCTCGACGGCGTATGGGGGCACGACCTTTACGTGGACGAGCGGACCGTGGATGTCCACATAGGCCGGCTTCGAAAAGCTCTCAACTTTTCCAATAAGCCGGATCTCATCCGCACCGTAAGAGGCGCAGGATATTCAATGGATACCGGATTAAAATAGCCACCAGCCCCTCATCGTAGATTCGTCAACAGCAATAGGAAAAACGGCGCAAACATATTACAGTTTTATGACGGCTCTGGAGGAGAGCCGTGTGGAGGTCGTCGTTGCCAATTCGACACAAAGAGAACAGTCGGCCCGTAGGTGAAGATGGCATATCGCGCCGGGCGGCGATTGGCGGAGCTTTGTCTGCAATATGCCTGGCGGCATCAAATGCGAGAAGCGAGCCATTATCCCTAGCACCACAGGCAGGCGTGATACGGTTCGGGCTGACACCGGTGTTTCTTTCGAATGACCTGGAAGTTCTTGACGAGTTGCAGGCCTACCTGTCCGGCGCTGTCGGGCAAAAGGTACAACTGGTCACTCAGCGGACCTACCAGGAGGTCACGGCCCTGTTAATCTCGGGTAATCTGGACGCCGCGTGGATCTGCGGCTATCCGTTTATGAAGTACCGCACCGAACTGGAACTGGTCGCGACGCCACTATGGCGCGGCCGTCCGCTTTACCAGTCCTACCTCATCGTTGACCAAAATCGCGACATCAGTACCTTTGACGACTGTCGCGGGGATATCCACGCCTTTTCCGACCCCGATTCCAATTCGGGCTACCTCGTCACAAAAACCTATCTGGCGGAGCGTGCTGTCTCTGAAGAAGCTTTCTTCCGCAAGTCGTTTTTCACCTATGGACACCGCAACGTTATTCGGGCCGTCGCTTCGGGGCTAGCCGATTCCGGAAGCGTCGATGGCTACGTTTGGGAAGTCATGAGACAGACCGAACCCGAATTGGTGTCCAGGACCAAGGTATTGGTAAAGTCCGACTGGCACGGTTTCCCACCCATCGCAGCCGCCGCAGGACAACGGCAGAGCCGGGCGGTTGCCCGGATAAGACACGCTCTGCTGCAAATGGACAAGGACGAGATGGGCCGATCGGTGCTTGAACGCCTACAGCTCGACGGTTTTACCCAGGTCTCACCCGAAAGTTACGACAGTATCGCCGCCAATATGGAACGCGTCCGGAGGCTTGGGTGAGCCTCATCGAGCGTATTCGCAACATTCCGCTGACAGTTCGGGTCCCGTTGATGGTGGCAACCCTGATGATTGTCATAAGCGTCATCATCTCGGAACGGGTTCTAGCGCGCCTTCATGACATGCAGGAACAACACCTGAACGGTGTTGTGGGAACCTATTTCGACGGCTTGTCTACGGCCCTGATCCCGGCGGTCCTGCGTCAGGATGTCTGGGAAACCTATGACCTGCTCGACCGCACCCGCACAATGTTTGAGGCTGTCTCTCCGATCGAGACAGTTGTGACAGGACGGGACGGCACGGTACTCGCTTCCAGTGATCCACGCACCATTCCGGTACTTTCCAAATTGCCGATGGCCTTTGCGGACCAAAGCAATGACGGTGAGATTCGCGTCGAGTGGCAGTCGAACACAGGTTTCGGTGTCAGGCAGCTCCTCTATCAGGGAAAGAGGATCGGAACCGTACACGCCTCGTTCGACATCTCGCATTTGGTTGCGGAGCGGCGCCAGGTTCTCCAGACACTCCTTGCAACGAACGCTGCCCTCGCAATCGTCTTCGCTGCGGTCGGCTACATTCTGACCAGGCGTATGGTCAAGCCAGTCGCAACGCTTGCGCAACACATGCGCTCTGGCGCAGCCGGGCAGCCGTCTACCATCCCGCCCGAAGAGTTTCCGCATCGCAGGGGTGAACTCGCTGATCTTTTTTACGGTTTCAATGCCCTCGTGGAAGCGGAGCAGCAGCGCAGCGCGTTCAGCCGCCGACTGGCCGAGGAGGAGAAACTCGCCAGTCTGGGGCGACTTGCTTCCAGCATGGCCCACGAGATCAACAACCCGCTCGGAGGCCTATTCAACACGATCGATACGTTGAAGCAACACGGGGGAAATGAAGGGGTGCGTAACACCAGCCTGTCCCTTCTGGAACGAGGTCTTGGCGGAATTCGCGACGTGGTACAGGCAACACTGGCAACCTATCGACCCGATCGTTCCGGCCATCCATTGGTCCTCAAGGATCTGGAGGATGTGCGCCTGCTCGCCGGCCCGGTTGTTGCGGGCCGTAGACAGACCTTGAACTGGATGAGCAGGCCAGCCGAGCTCACTATCCCCACCCTGCCTGGCTCGGCTGTCCGGCAAGCACTGCTGAACCTTGTTTTAAATGCGAGCGCGGCTGCAGGCGACGATGGTGAGATTTTTGTCGAGACCCGTCTTGGGGAGGTTGGCTCAACGTTAATCCTCTCTGTTGCCGATACGGGACCAGGCCTGTCAAAGGCCGCAATCGAGGTCCTCACATCAGCAGATCCGTGGCCCGCCGCTCAGTCAGCCGGAGGTCTTGGACTGTGGATGGTGCGCAGGATGGTCGATGAAACAAGCGGACATATCCGCGTTCAGAGTGGTGATGCGGCACATACCGTCATCGAACTACATTTACCGATTTCAATTCCTGGGGAGGAAGCAAGCCATGCAGCGTGAAACAGGACGCATCGCCATACTCGAGGACGATCCGATCATGGGAGAATCGCTCCTCCAACGCCTTTCGCTTGAGGGCCACAGGGTAAAATGGTGGACGAAGGGAGAGCAGGCCATGCGCGAGCTCGCCAGCGGGTCGGAACTCTTCGATCTCGTCGTTTGCGATATTCGTCTCCCGGACATCAACGGCGAGGACGTTTTCCGCCGGGCGAGCCGCGATACCGCAACACCTTTCCTGTTCATGTCCGGCTACGCCGACATAGATCAGGCAGTGCGCCTGATGCGCGGTGGCGCGGTCGATTTCATTACCAAACCCTTCGACATGACGGCTTTCCTCGACCGCGTTTCATCGAGCCTCAGAAGCAAGCCACAGAATGAGCCAAACGGCCCCCTTGGAATTTCCGGTGCGATGCGCAGCACCGAACAGATGTTGCGTCGCTACGCCTCCCATCCCCTCCCCGTGCTCATCCAGGGAGAGACAGGGACCGGCAAGGAGGTCAGCGCCAGGTTCCTGCACCAGATATCAAATCGCCCCCACGCCCCCTTCATCGCCGTAAACTGCGCAGCCATACCAGCCGAACTTCTGGAAAGCGAACTGTTCGGCCACGAGAAAGGGGCCTTCACGGGGGCCCACCAGCTCCATCGCGGTTATGCCGAACGCGCCGGAGAAGGCATTCTTTTTCTCGACGAGATCGGCGACATGCCTCCCGCCCTACAGGCCAAACTTCTTCGTCTCATCGAAGATGGCTGGTTTCACCGGGTCGGCAGTGAAACGACAATCCCGTTTAAGGCACGCATTGTCTGTGCCACGCATCAGGAGATCGGAAGCGAGGCAAGCTCCTTTCGCAAAGATTTGTTCTTTCGTCTTTCCGCCCTTCCGGTCAGGCTCGCACCCTTGCGTGAGCGTCAGGAGGACGTTCTCTGGCTCGCCCAGCATTTCCTCGAAGAGATCATGCAGATCAGGGAAACACGCGTCCGCGGGATCAGTACGCTTGCCGAGGATGCCATGCTCGAACACTGTTGGCCCGGGAATGCGCGCGAACTTCGCAATCGGCTGGAACGCGCCGCAGCGCTTTCGGAAAACCTGCTATTGATGCCGGCGGACATCTTTCCAGACGTTGCTGGCGGATCCGACAAGGCACGGGTCGAAACGCTCTCGGATGCGCGCGACGCCGCAGAACGCCGACAGATCCTGCGGGCGCTCAGCGCAACCGGCGGACAGATTTCCCAGGCCGCGGGCCAACTCGGCATTTCACGCACGACCCTCTGGGAGAAGATGACGCGTTTCGGAATAGAAGCAGCGCACGTTCGGCCAAATGAACAACGGCGGTGAGGCGCTGTTCGGAAAAGTGAACGGGCAGCTGGTCCTCAAACGAGAAAATCTCTAAGTTTCAGTATTTTAGGAACTGGCACAGCAATTGCTGATCATCCTCCGACATCAAATGGAGGAGAAGCGCATGTCACGCTGTCGAAACATGGTCGATCTCGGTCGACGTCAGTTCCTGCGCGGAGGGGCGCTGGCTGCTGCAAGCGCAGGTGTCGCCGTTTCTGGCGTCGGCGCACAACAGGCCAGAGCCGCTACCGCTGCGGCCGGTGTCGAGTATCCTGCCAACCGTCTGGCCAACATCTCCGAACTGACGCTAAACGAGCCGTTCGACGTGAGCTATCCTGACGAGGATGCAGCGGGCGTTCTCATCAAACTCGGGACCCGCGTGGAAGGCGGCGTCGGTCCCGACGGTGACATCGTCGGCTTTTCCACCATCTGTCCCCATAAGGGTTTTCCGCTGAGCTATTCGGCGGACAACAAAACCTTCAATTGTCCCGGCCATTTCTCTGTCTTCGATCCCGAAAAGGGAGGTCAGCAGGTTTGGGGACAAGCCACACAGAACCTCCCCCAGTATGTGCTGCGTGTCGCAAACAATGGCGACATTTTCGCCGAGGGCGTCGACGAGCTCATCTACGGCCGCCTCTCCAACGTCTTGTAAGGGAAGAAGATCATGGCTTTCAAACGTCACATCGACCGTCTGCCGATCATTCCCGCAGACGCCAAGAAGCACAATGTCACCTGCCACTTCTGCATAGTTGGCTGTGGCTACCACGCCTACACGTGGCCGATCAACAAGCAGGGCGGTACCGATCGTCAGAAGAACGTGTTTGGCGTCGATCTGTCGGAACAACAGCAGGCGGAGACTGACGCCTGGTATTCGCCATCCATGTACAACGTGGTCAAGCAGGATGGCCGCGACGTTCATATCGTCATCAAGCCCGATCATGAATGCGTGGTCAATTCCGGTCTGGGTTCAGTGCGCGGCGCCAGAATGGCCGAAACAAGTTTTTCCGAAGCGCGCAACACCCAGCAACAGCGTCTGACAGATCCGCTCGTCTGGCGCTACGGCCAGATGCAGCCGACGAGCTGGGACGACGCACTCGATCTTGTCGCCCGCGTGACAGCAAGGATTGTTAAAGACAAGGGTGAGGACGCACTGATTGTTTCTGCCTTCGATCATGGCGGAGCTGGCGGCGGCTATGAAAACACCTGGGGCACGGGCAAGCTTTATTTCGAGGCCATGAAGGTCAAGAATATTCGAATCCACAACCGCCCTGCCTACAATTCCGAGGTCCACGGCACGCGCGACATGGGCGTCGGCGAATTGAACAATTGCTACGAGGACGCCGAACTTGCCGATACGATCGTCGCGGTCGGAACCAATGCGCTCGAGACCCAAACCAATTATTTCCTGAACCACTGGGTCCCAAACCTGCGCGGCGAAAGCCTCAACAAGAAAAAGCAGGTACTACCGAACGAACCGCATGAAGCAGCCAGAATAATCATCGTCGATCCGCGCCGCACTGTGACGATCAACGCCTGTGAGGAAGTGGCCGGCAAGGACAACGTCCTGCATTTAGCGATCAACTCCGGCACTGACCTCGCGCTGTTCAATGCACTGTTCACATATATTGCGGACAAGGGCTGGGTTGATCGCGAATTCATCGACAAATCGACCTCGCGCCAAGGCGTGGCAAGGCCGCCGCAATATCCCGCGCGTGGCGAATCGGACGCCAAACCGGGACATTTATCCAACTTCGAGGGCGCCGTCGAAGGCTGTCGTATATCCATTGAGGACGCCTCGAAAATAACGGGGCTCGAGCAAGCCCAGATCGTCACGGCCGCCGAGTGGATCGGCATGCCGAAGGAAGGCGGAAAGCGCCGCCGCGTGATGTTCGGATACGAAAAAGGCCTGATCTGGGGCAATGATAACTACCGCACCAACGGCGCCGTGGTGAACCTTGCGCTGGCCACGGGCAATATTGGCCGACCGGGTGGCGGCGTCGTTCGTTTGGGCGGTCACCAGGAAGGTTATGTGCGTCCATCCGACGCTCATGTCGGCCGCCCGGCAGCTTATGTCGATCAGCTTCTGATCGGCGGCCAGGGCGGGGTTCACCACATTTGGGGCTGCGACCATTACAAGACGACGCTCAACGCGCACGAATTCAAGCGTGTCTACAAGAAGCGCACCGACCTGGTGAAAGACGCCATGAGTGCCGCCCCCTATGGCGATCGTGAGGCAATGGTCAACGCCATTGTGGCCGCTATCGATAAAGGCGGCCTCTTTGCAGTCAACGTCGACATTATCCCGACCAAGATCGGCGAGGCTTGTCATGTCATCCTGCCAGCCGCCACATCCGGTGAGATGAACCTTACATCGATGAACGGCGAGCGCCGTATGCGCCTGACCGAGCGTTTCATGGACCCGCCAGGCCAAGCGATGCCAGACTGCCTGATTGCGGCTCGCCTCGCCAACAATATGGAACGTATTCTGACCGACATGGGCGACGCGAGCTATGCCGGGCAATTTAAGGGTTTCGACTGGAAAACCGAAGAAGACGCTTTCATGGACGGTTACAACAAGCACGCTCATGGCGGTGAGTTTGTGACCTACGAGAGGCTGAGTGCCATGGGCACAAACGGTTTTCAGGAACCGGCGACGGGCTTTTCCGACGGTAAGATCGCGGGCACCCAACGTCTTTATACCGACGGCGTGTTCTCCACTGATGATGGAAAGGCGCGCTTCATGGATGCGCCCTGGCGTGGGCTCCAGGCGCCTGGCAAGCAGCAGCAGAAGGACAGCCACAAGTTTCTGATTAACAACGGTCGCGCCAACACCGTTTGGCAATCTGCCTATCTCGATCAGGAAAACGACTTCGTCATGGATCGATGGCCGTATCCGTTTATCGAGATGAACCCGCAGGACATGACGGAGGCAGGCTTGGAGGAGGGTGATCTCGTCGAGATCTACAACGACGCCGGCGCGACCCAGGCAATGGCCTATCCGACGCGAACGGCGCGGCGCGGTGAAACCTTTATGCTGTTCGGTTTTCCGACCGGCGTGCAGGGCAACGTCACGAGTGCCGGAACAAATGAACTCATCATCCCGAACTACAAGCAGACCTGGGGCAACATTCGCAAGATTGCCAACGCACCCCGCAATGTTGCCCATCTCACCTTCAAATCGAAGGAATACCGGTCGCTCTGAACGCTCTCCGGGGGCGGCGAAGTCGCCCCCTCCCCCAAATCGTAAGTCAGAAATAAGGAAGTTTTCACATGCGGTATTTTCTCGCAACATTGTCGTTTTGCGCAATTATGGCGCCGATCGCCCACGCGGAAGGCAACGTCGACGATGGTGCAATCGTATTCAAGAAATGTGCGGCCTGTCATGCGGTCGGCGAAGGGGCGAAAAACAAGGTTGGGCCTGAACTCAATGCGATTATCGGCAGAAAGGTAGCTGCAGTCGAGGGCTTCAACTACTCCGCAGCCTTCAAGGCGAAAGCTGAAGAAGGATGGGCTTGGGACGAGAGCCACCTCACGGAATATCTTTCCAATCCGAAAGCCTATGTCCCAGGCACCAAGATGGCATTTGCCGGCCTTAAAAAACCTGAAGAAATTGCCGATCTCATCGCCTATCTCAAGACATTCCAAACACCATGAAAGCTTGGTGCCCGTCTGCCGATCAGGTGGGCACCGTCATCCTTTGCGAGGGGATAACATGAACATCGAGGCAGGTCTCAAAGGCAAAAACATCGGTTGTTTTGACGGTACGGACAAAATGAGTTTCGAGGATGCTGTCGAAGCTGCAATTCAGTGCGCGAAGCCTCCTTTCCAATCCGAACGCGTTGCGTTGCTGGATGCGGCGGGGCGAGTCCTGGCTGACGATGTCGCCGCACCCTCGTCTCTACCTCGGTTTGATCACTCGGCCATGGACGGTTTTGCTGTCCGAACTGCAAGTTTTTCCGGGTCTGGACCGTGGAGTGCACGCATCGAAAGAGTGATCGCTGCAGGTGCCACTGAGAGCATGCCAGCGTTCTCAGACGACGTAGCTGTCGAAATTTATACGGGCGCGTCCATCCCGGATGGCTTTGATGCCGTCATGACGCGCGAAAGCTGCACGCGGTCCGGCGGGGAAATTACGTTTTATGTCGCTCCTAGTCAGGGGCTGAATATTCGCAGAGCTGGCGAAGACATCGCGGAAGGAACGGTCGCAGTGCCGGCCGGAACTACCATTACACCGCACACCGCTGCGCTACTGGCGGGATTGGGTATCCGCGAGATTGCGGTGCGTCCCAAATTGCGTATCGCCTTCTTCTCCACCGGTTCCGAACTGTGTCAACCCGGCGAACGGCTTCAGGTTGGTCAGCTATACGACTCCAACCGCTACATGGTCACAGCACTGTTGGCCCAACCATGGATCGATTTTACCGACCTCGGACACCTGGACGACAACCTTGACATGATTTCCCGATGTCTCGCCGATGCGTCGAACCAATTTGACGTCGTGATTGCTTCTGGCGGAATGTCGCAAGGCGGAGCTGACTTCATGCGCCAGGCTCTGACCGCGAACGGCGGTGAGCTTTCCGTCAACAGTGTCTTGATGCGTCCGGGCAAACCCGCAGCTATCGGCAGGGTCGGAAATGCACTTTTCATCGGCCTGCCCGGAAACCCGATGGCCGCAGCTGTGGTGTTAGACCAGATCGGCTTACCCGCACTTCGCGCCTCCACAGGAATGCGTTCCTATCGTGCTCCCGGGCAGCCAGCTATAGCCGCATTCGAATTCAAAAAGCGCGAAGGTCGCACTGAATTTATCCCGGTTAAGATCATCGGGTCGAACGAAATAGGCCTACCCGTTCTTGCAACGCTTGGCCGCGGGTCGTCTGGAAGTTTATCGCCTATGGCCCGCGGTGACGGTCTCGCGCTGCTCGATCCGAAGACCACGTGCCTCAGCAACGGCCAAGTGGTGCGCTTCTACCCTTTCGAATAAAATATTCGAAGTTCGGAAAAAATCTACGAGATCGCGATTTCACAAAACAAAGCGGCCCCGCACGCCTTGATGAAATTCGAACTCATGGCCCATTAGCTTCAGCTATAACCAACTGAATGGGCATCATTGTCATCTTCTTTCGATTTGAACTCCAATGGCCGACGACAGTTCCAATCAATGTCTGTCATTGAGCATTAGGCAAGCAGATTTCTTGCGCGCGAGACCAAATGAATGGTGGCCGGTTAACAGCGTAAACCGGGTTCGCTACGCGTACCGACCCGTACAATCAAAGGGCGAAAGTGTCTGATAGACACTCGTTTTTTCTGATGAATTTTCAGCGGATTGCCTTTTCTAAGCACCTAGCGGCTTCTTCGTGGACTCTCGCACCACAAGCTCCGGCTGGAACACCGTCTCCGTGGAAGAGCGGATAGGGGAGCCAAGCCGCGCGATGAGCAACTCTACAGCCGCTTGCGCCATCTGAGCGACAGGCTGCCGGACTGTGGACAGACCCGGCGTGGTCAGCTGCGACAGGACGATGTCATCAATCCCCAGGAGTGACATCTCACCGGGAACGGAAATCCCGTGCTGCCTGAGAGCGGAAAGTATGCCAACAGCGATCATATCGTTGAGGGCGATGATGCCAGTGGGACGCGGATGCGTTTCAATCAACTGCTTTACGCTGCCACGACCGATTTCGAAGAGCTCGACGTCGGAATAGCTCGCTATTCCATCGACAAAGGATTGAACGATAACAGGGCAATCGGAAAGGCCATGTGCGGCAATAGCCCCTTCGAATCCTGCAGCTCTCGCTGAGCGTGCAAATGTGAAGGACGTGTCGGTGACATAGGCGATGTTGCGATGCCCGAGACTGACGAGATGATCAACCGCAAGACCTGTCGCCGCTTGGTTGTCGAGATTCACCAAATCCGAATTTGGCGAGCCTAGGTCTCCACGCTTGGCATCGATTGCAACGACTGCCAGATCGGCGGGCGCCGGCTTTCGGCGGCCGGCGATCGGCGAAACGGTGATGACGCCGCGAATACCGAAACTGAGCATCTCCTCTTCGAATTCATGCTCCCGTTCCGCGTCGCGCATCGTGTTGCAAAGCAGGACGCGATAATTGTGCCGTGCAGCTGCCTGCTCAATCGCCAATGCCAGTTCACCGAAGAAAGGGTTGATGACGGTGGGCACGAGCAGTCCCACCATCGGCACTTTACCGGTCTTCAGTTGCCGGGCCGCGTTATTGGGCCGATAGCCGAGGCTCTCGATGGCTTGCGTGATACGCTCACGCGTCTTGAGCCCCATATTCGCAAAGCGTTCGTTCAGGTAATTCGAAACGCTGGAGCGAGAAACGCCAGCAGCTTCGGCAACCTCCTTGATGGTGATTTTTGTGGAGCCTTCGCCTGTGCTCATCGCTTGTGCCGCCTCGACTGGATTCTCATCATTTCAAGGTTCTATCCGGCTGCTGGCAATTTGGAAATGACCTCCTGCTGGAGCGTTTTCAAGCTTGCCAACAGCGCATCCGCGATGAAATCGATCTGCTTTTCGTCGATGATGAAAGGTGGGCAGAAGGTAATCGTGTTGCCCTGCGGCCGAAGCATCAGCCTTTTCTGCATGGCGATACGCTGAAGATGCTGCGGGATGCCGAAGGCAGCGGCAAATGGCTCTTTCGTTTCCTTGTTCGCGACGAGTTCCGCTGCGAGCAGAAGTCCCTCACCGCGAAACTGCCCGACATGGGGGAATGCGGCAAATATGGGCTCTATCTTCGTTCGCAGCATTTGCCCCCGCTGTTGCACCCATTGTGGCAGCTCCATGGACTGATACTGCCGAATGGCCTCTTTCACGATTGCCGCGCCGACGGGATGTCCGGAATTCGTGAAACCGTGTCCGAACTGGCTCCCATCAATGTTGATCGACCTGATCGCCTCGTAAATCTTGCCGGAAACTGCAACCGCGGAAATCGGGAAGAATGATGATGACAACCCCTTCGCCATGGCCATCATGTCCGGCTTCATTCCGACCGTCTGGCAGCCGAACCAGTTTCCCGTTCGGCCAAAGCCGCAAACGATCTCGTCATCCAGGCAGAGAATGCCGTATTTGTCGAGAACCGCTTGGACCTGCTCGAAATAACCTGATGGCGGCACGATGACACCAGCGCCGGCATTGATCGGCTCGGCGATGAATGCCGCGATGTTGTCCGGCCCTTCGGACAGAATGAGCGCTTCCAGCTCGTTTGCGAGACGCTCGACGAACGATTCCGTGGTTTCACCCTCACGTTGCTCGCGATAGGGATCCGGGCAGAGCGTGTGCAGAACACCTTCCAACGGCAGCCCGAATTCCCGGTGCATGTGGGGAAGGCCGGTCAGCGACGCCGCGAAGATGGTCGACCCGTGGAACGCACGTTGCCTCGCTATGATTTTTCGCCGTTGCGGTTCACCATTGGCTGCGTGGAAAAGCCAGGCGATCTTGACCATGGTCTCAATCGCTTCCGACCCAGATGTAGCAAAGAAAACCCGCGCGTCGTCAAGTGGCACCAGTTGCGCGATCGCTTCGGCTGCATCGATGACGGCCGGAGAAGCCCGGCCGCCGAAGGTGTGATAGAAGCCCATGGTGGCGTAAGCGTCCGAGGCCGCTTTCGCTAATCCATCATTGGTGAATCCGAGCGAGGCGCACCAAAGTCCGGCCATCACGTCCAGATACCGGTTTCCGGCATCGTCGAATATATACGGACCATCGGCCTTCGCGATGATGAGTGGCCCCTCCCCTTCATGCCGCTCCGGGTTTGTCTGGGCATGGAGGTGGTAGCGCACATCACGGGCAGCGCTTGAATTCGGTATCATGGAACTTTCCTCCTGTCAGGCCTTGGTCCAGCCGTAGATCCGCTCTGCCGCTTCGACAGAAACGAAGCCCTCAGCAACGTCGCGCTCTATCGCGTCCTTTGCACGCGCGGTCGGCGCACCGAAGCCGCCCCCACCCGGCGTGCGCAACCGAATACGATCGCCCGGCTCGAAACGGATGTTGGCGTACTTGCTCGTTGAGCGCTTGCCATAGGCATCCTTGACGTTCTGCCACTCGGTGGAGTTTGCCTTCAGAACGTGGGTCGCACCGTTGTCGCCTTCCTTACCGTCGAAAAGCGCCCAGGGTTTGACCGCATGGCGATCCGTGCACTGGCTGCCGGTGATCGCCACATCCGTCATCAGGAGCGTGCGTTCATAGCCAAGACCACCGCGGTATTCGCCTGCGCCGGCCGAGTCCGTAATCAGCTCGCAATTTTCAACGCGGATCGGAAATCGAGTTTCGAAGACTTCCGTTGGATTGAAGCGGCAATTGCCGTTGATCGCGATATTGCAGTTGTTGCCATCGAAGCCCTGGCGGCCACCCCAGCCGCCGGCCATTATATCGTAGCAGGCGAAATACTCGTCATAGTCGGGATGATGGCCGCCGAACACAAAATTGGTGCCCGTGGCCGCTTCCGCCGCCATGACGCGCTCAGGCGCGCAGGTGGCCATCGCCCCGATAACGATACCGGCCAGACGTGGATGAGTTTCGGTGTTTCCGGCAACTTCTGGCGCGGGGAAGTCGACATTGGCGACTGTGCCGGGCGGGGAGACGACCTTGATAGGGCGGAAGCAGCCGGAGTTCTTCGGAATGCTCGGGTCCGTCATGTGCAGGACGGCATTATAGGTGGCGCTTGTCGTCACGCCATACGTGGCATTGATCGGACCGCGTGCTTGCTTGGCCGTACGGCGGAAATCGGCGATGAACTCGTCGCCCTGCACGAAGACATCGACGGCAACCTTGTAGGACTGCGCCGTGATGCCGTCATCCTCGACCGTATCCTCGAAGCTGTACATGCCGTCACCGAAGGAAGCGATCTCGGCACGCATGCGGCGTTCGGAGTAGTCCATCAGGTCGAGGCATGTTTGCTTGAAGATATTCTTGCCGTACTTGTTGATAACGGCCGTCAGGCGGTCCACGCCGAGATCGACGCTGGCGATCATCGCGCGAAGATCGCCATAATTCTGGCGAGGCGTACGGACGTTTGCGAGAAGCAGCTTCCAGACCTCATCGACATCCTTTCCCGCCTTCTTGATTTTGATCGGCGGCACACGCAGGCCCTCTTGGAACACCTCCGTGGCTTCGCCAGCGAAAGCGCCGGGAACCATGCCACCGATTTCGGCGATGTGGCCGATGCAGACGGCAAATCCCATCAGTTCCCCATCGATGAAGACTGGTTTGAAGAAGGTATGCTCGGGAAGATGCAGACCGCCACGATAGGAGTCGTTGTGCAGGATGATGTCGCCTTCTTCGAGCGTCTCGAAATCGATCTCCTGGGCACAGCTCTTCATCAGGATCGGCATGCCGCCGATCATGGCCGGATTGAACTCGGCGACCGCGATCATCTCGCCGTCCTTGTCGGCGAAGGCGCAGGTGAAATCGAGGCCCTCATTGAAGATCGTCGAATAGGACGTCTTCATGAGCAAGATGCCCATCTCGCGGCAAACCGAGACCATAGTGGATTCAAGGATATTCATGGTCACGGGATCGAGTGGCGCAAGCCGCGTGCTCGTGGACGCCGATAACGCGGATGGCTCGAACGGCAGCGAAATGCCGGCGGACCGATCGGCACGCAGGCCATCCCAGCTTTCGCACCACTCACTGCAGTAGAGCGTATGGCCGCCATGCAGGCGCTCGTCGGACACACCGTAGAGCAATTGACCGCAATTGGCGCATTTCAGATATTTTTCGATGTAGTAGCCGTTTTCAGAAAAACGCATTTGATTTCTCCGGGTATGTCGGGCCTGCGGATGAGCCATCCACGCAAGCGCCGGGGAATGACTGGGCTCAGGCGAGGATGTCGATGATCAGATTGCCGAACTCATCGACGGACAGCGCGCTGCCGGGATTGAGCACCGTCACTGACGCAGGTTCTTCGATGATCGCCGGGCCGGGAATGACGTCTCCGAACATGAGATCGCCACGATCGTAGACCGGCGCCTGATGCGAGCCGTTGGCAAAGTAGACCGAACGTGCTGATTTCGGCTTCGCGGCTCCCGCGGCGCGTTCCAGGCGAAGGATGTCCGGCTTCGGCGTCGTTGCCACCAGAGTGACTGCGCAGCTTACGATTTCGATGATGTCGCCGGGCGAAGAAAACCCGAAGCGGGCCTTGTGTGCCCGATGGAATGCTTCCCACAGTGCGGTGCCATCGGCAGCCTCGAATGCAGTTTCGTCGATTCGCATTTCCAGTTCATAGTTCTGGCCGAGGTAGCGCATTTCGAGCAGATAATGCCCCTCGATGTCAGTGGTGTAGCCCTGTTCATGCAGCTCAGCCGTCGCCTCGGCGATCAACTGAGAAAGGATGGACTGGCCAAGAGTCGGGTCATAGTGCCTGCTGGTAATGTGCGTGGTGCGCTGGCGATCGACGCGCGCGTCGGTCAGGATAAAGCCGGACGCCGAGAACTGACCGGGGTGATTGGGAACGAGAGCTCTTGGAATTCCCATGTCGGCGGCAAGGTCATTGGTGTGGAGAGGGCCCGCACCACCAAAGCCGGCAAGTGTGAAATCGCGGGGATCCAGGCCCTGTTCGATGAGGACGGTGCGAAGCGCGCCGACCATGTTGTTGTTGGCGATCTTGAGGACTGCCAATGCGGTATCCTCGATGCTGCGGCCGAGCTGGTCAGCAACTCTCGAGACAGCAAGCCGCGCGGCTTCGGCGTCGAGCTTCATGCGACCGCCGAGGAAGTTGTTGGGATCGATGCGGCCGAGCACGACGTTTGCATCCGTCACGGTCGGAAGCGTTCCGCCGCCGCTATAGCAGGCCGGACCCGGGTTCGCTCCGGCGCTCTGCGGGCCGACGCGCAGCATGCCGCCATTGTCGATCCAGGCAATTGAGCCGCCACCGGCGCCGATCGTGCGGATATCGATCATCGGGATCTGGATCGGCATGCCCCACTCGATCTCGAATGCCGTGGTGAAGCGTTCGCGACCGTTTAGCACGGTGGCCACATCGCTCGAGGTTCCCCCGATATCGATGGTGACCAGGTTATCGATGCCGGTGAGCTTGGCAACGGAGCGGCTGGCAATGACGCCGCCGGTTGGACCGGAGAGAACGAGATTGACCGGCGCATTCGCGGCCGCTTCCAGCGTCATCTCACCACCGTTCGACTTGATGACGACGACATTGGCATCCATCTTCGCTTCGTCCAGCCGCTTGCGCATGCTGGCAAGCTGACGGGTGACGACGGGCTTCAGATAGGCATCGGCGATGGCGGTCGATGCGCGTTCATATTCCTTCCACTTGGGCAGGATTTCATAGGACGCCGTGATCGGCAGACCCGCCAGCTCTTCGGCGAGGATCGCCTTGATGCGCAGCTCGTGAACGGGATTTACGTATGAAAACAGGGTGCAGACGGCAACTGCCTGGATATCGGGCGTGGCGCGAATGGTCGCCGCCAGCGCGCGAACCTCGCCCTCGTCCAGCTGGATGAGCACATTGCCCTTAGCATCGAGACGTTCGGTCAGCTCGAAAGAATGGCTTCGTTTAACCAGCGGCGTCGGCTTCACCCAGCTCATGTCATAGTGGTAACGGCGATTTCCGCGCTGGATAAAGGGAATATCGCGAAAGCCCTTGGTCGTGACATAGGCAACCGTCGCGCCCTTGCGCTCGAGCACTGCATTGGTGCCGACGGTCGTACCAAGGCGGACATAGTCGATCTCGTCCCTGTGCTCGAACTCGGAAAGGCCGTTCAGGATGCCCACGACGGGATCCGTCGGCACAGACCTGACCTTCCACACATCGATGGTGCGCTTTTCGCGATCATAGGCGACGAAGTCGGTGAACGTGCCGCCGACATCGATACCGAGCATGAAACGAGATTGGTTATCCATGATAGCCTTCCTAAGACGTACTTTCGTACGTTCCCCTAATTACACGTGGTTTGTATCCGATTTAGTGTATCGATCTACAAAAGATGCGATTATGTCAACCACGAATTTTCAGCCAAATTGACGCGTTACCGCACGGTTCGGCATTAAATATTGACTTAAATCACTGTTTTAACTCCATATTGTTTTGAAATTGGGGAATTGAATAATATTTGTGCGACGTAGATAATTGATGAAAGATGCGCCATATTTTGAAATTGCAATTGACTTCCCAATTTAATTGTGTACCGATACACATGCCATATAAAAACAAAAATAGGGCTGTTCCTTCAGAGGTGAAAAGGTCAACTCCATGAAAACCAATTCTCGCATTGCCATTCTTGCTGCCCTTCTTTCCGCAAGCGCGATCGCGCCGGTCGCCGCTCAGAATAAGGCTGTTCCCGATGCAGTCATGTCGCACAAGTTCCCTTGGGGCGACTTCAAGCTTGCACCGCGCATCGCCGACAAACTGAAAGCCGGAAAGCCGATCAACATCGTCATTCAGGTCGCCGGCACGGGCGTGCCGATTTCCGGTGCCCAGTTTAAATTCGGAACCGACAAGGGATGCGAAGACGCCAAGGCGGCCGGCCTCAAGGCAAATTGCCGGCTGGTCGGCCCGGTCAACCCAGACCCGGCGCAGCAGATCAACGAACTCGAAACGCTCCTGAACTCCGATCAAGTCGATTGCCTTGGCGTCCAGGCACCACTCCCCAACCAGTTCAACGCGATCATCAACCGCTACGTCGATGCTGGCGTTCCGGCCATGACGCTGAACAACGATGCTGCCAAATCCAAGCGCTTTGCCTTCTCGGCACTGAACGAGGTGGCTGCCGGGCGCTTCAACGGCGAAGCCACCGCAAAGCTGGTCAAGGAAAAAGGTCTTACAATCACCGAGGTCGCCCTCGGCAGCGGCGGCCCGGACGAGCCGTGGGCACAGGGTCGCATGCAGGGCTTCCAGGAAGGCTTCAAGGCTTCCTACCCCGATGTAAAGTTCTTCAATGACTACAAGACCGGCCTGCCGACGAGCCGCAACTATACAACCGCGGAAGTCATCGATAGCGTCACGCCGTTCCTGACGGGCAACCCGAAGGTCAACCTGTTTTTCCACACGGACCAGGGTGTCGAGGGTGTTGCCCGCGTCATCAACAATCTCGGCTTGACGGGCAAGTCGTACACTTCAGGATTCAACGTCAGCGGAGCAATTCTCGACGACATCGAAGCGGGCCGCACGCTCGTCACCATCGACCAGGGCTTCGACAATCAATCCGAAGCTGCCGTCAAGCAGTGCGTCGCCTATCTGACAAAGGGCGATGTCCCGGCTGATCCCCTTCAGTATCTGAACCCCATCGTCATCACGAAGGACGGTGGAGGAGGGATGATCACGGTCGAAGCGGCCAAGGCGCGCCTGAAGGCTGCACTCGGCAAATAATCCAGCGCCTGGCGGCTGGCTTCGGCGAGCCGCCCACTCTAATAGAATTCAGGTGATGAACGCGACGTTTCGGGGCAGCAACTCCGACACCCGCGCTCACCGCGCCATGACTATTGTAAAGGGCCAGAGCAATGCTCGACATTCTCAAACCGGGAAACATGATCAACGGGCTGCGCACGGCGGGGCTCGTACTTGCGATCGTCGTTATCGCGGCTTTTGTGCAGAGCCAGCACGACTCGTTTCTCGGCATCAACAACCTGACGACCCTGCTGCGTTCGATGGTCGCCCTGGCCATGATCGCCTTTGCACAGAAACTGATCATTCTGCTTGGCGAAATCGACCTTTCGGTCGGCTCCGTCTATGGGTTGACCTCGATCACGATGGCGACCCTGTGGCTTGGCGGTGGAGCGATGCCGTTTACTTTGCCGCTTATCCCCTCCTTGCTCATTTCTCTCGCCATTGCCGCTTTCGTGGGCCTTCTGAACGGATGGTTCGTCGTCAAAGCCAAGCTGCCTTCCTTTATCGTCACACTTGGAATGCTGAATGTCGCCGAAGGTCTGCAACTGTTGATCAGCAACGCACAGACATTCACACCAGCCTATTCTGATCCGACGCCGCCAGATTGGGAGCTGTCCTTCTTCAAGGCGATCGGACAGGCCCCGCTTCTTTGGAACATCCCGAGCGCGACGCTCTGGCTCGCGGCCTCCTTTGTGGTCTTCTGGTTTATCAGGCATCGTACCGTATTCGGCTTTCGTCTCGCGGCAATCGGCGGAAATGCTGAAGCTGCCCGCATCGCCCGGCTGCCGATCGTCAAGTACAAGCTTGCCGTCTTCCTGATCAGCGGACTGATGGCTGGCCTGGCGGGCATCGTCGACTTCTCCTATGTCGGCTCGGTCGGCCCGCGGCAAGCTGGCTCACTGCAATTCTCGGTCGTTGCGGCTGTCGTCATCGGCGGTGCAAGTCTGGCGGGCGGGCGCGGAACCATCGTCGGCACCCTGCTTGGCGCTATTCTGCTATCGCTACTGACGAACGGGCTTGCCTTGATGGGTGTCGGCTCCTTCGCGCAGCTCCTTTTCATAGGCATCGTCACCATCGGCGCCGTCTGGCTTGACCAGGGATCTCAGATCCTCATCCGGCGCGCAGCCCAACGTTCCGCCGCAAAGCGGGAGGCGAAAAGCGAATGATCAGGCTTTCGGCAAGCGAACTGCGCAAGAATTACGGCCCGACGAGAGCGCTTGCCGGCCTGTCCATGGAACTTTGCTCGGGGGACATCGTTGGACTGGCCGGTCCAAACGGGGCTGGAAAGAGCACCCTCACCCGCATGCTGGCAGGAGAGGAAACGCCCGACTCCGGCTCGATTACCCTGGATAGGAACGGCATCAACGTTGTCCGGGTGACGGATCACGTCGCTGTCGTTCACCAGGAACCCCAGGTCTGGCCGAACCTGACCGTGCTCGAAAACCTCGCCGTAGGCCGCGAGGCCTCCGCCGTGGGTTCGCCGCGACCTCAGGTTGATCCCCTGCCTTCGCTGAAACTGCTCGAATTGGAGCGCTTCGCGCATTACCAGCTTTCGGATCTCTCGCTTGCTGTCCAGCAGCGTGTCGAGATTGCAAGAGCAATCATGTACGACGCAGACATCTTCCTGTTCGATGAGCCGAATTCCGCCCTGACCGATGAGGAGTCAAAGTCGCTCTTTTCGGTCATGCGGCGATTGGCGGACGCAGGCAAGATCGTCCTCCTGATCACGCACAGGCTGGAGGACTTCGTCAATTCCTGCGGTCGCGTTCTCGTTCTGCGCGACGGCACTATTCAGGCCGACCTCTCAGGCAATCGCATGACAGAAATGGCGATTGTCAGGGAACTTACTCATGGCCTTAATGTGACAGAGGCAACATTGCGGACGGAAACCCGCGAGGCAGCGCTCGACCCGTCTTTTGTGGTATCGCTGGACGGCTGCTTCGATCCGGCCGGCAGCTTTGATCGGATCGATCTGAGGATCGTGCCGGGAACAGTGACGATTGTCGCAGGCGTCGAAGGCTCCGGAGCCCGCGAACTTGTCCGCGCCCTTGGCCGCCACAGCCCGATCAGCGGCAACATGAACGCCAGGCGGAAGGATGGAAAGGAGATTGCCGTCAGCTATGTCGCCGCAAGCCGGCGTTCGACCGTCTTCCAAAACCTCAGCGTCGGCGATAACCTTGTCGCCCGGCTCGACTGGTCATCGCTGAGCAATCCCGTTCCTTTCCTTTCCCGCTCGAAGATTGCGGCACGGGCCGAAGCTGCGGTCAAGAAATACTTTGTTAAGACCGCAAGCATCAATCATCCCATCACCTCGCTGAGTGGCGGAAACCAGCAGAAGGTGGTCGTGAGTGCTGCGGTCGAATATGGGGCAGAACTTCTCGTGATCGAAGAGCCGACACGCGGGGTAGACTTCGGCAGCAAACGGGATATCTATGCAATCCTTCGGGACTATGCCGCGAAAGGTCATGCAGTCGTTCTATTCTGCACGGAGGTCCCGGAAATGTACGACGTTGGTGACGAAGTGGTTGTCGTATCCCATGGCCTCATCATGGGTAGGATGGCCGTTGGCGAACAAGCCTCGGCAACCGAGCTGACACACCGTATCACAAAGCTGGAATCAAGCCACCCTAGCGTCCAGGGAAATGCTTGAGCATGCTGGAAAGAACGCTCTTCAATCTGGACTGTAGGCATGCCCTCGTCACCGGATCAAGCCAGGGCGCCGGACTGGCGATTGCCGAGGGACTTGCGAGTTACGGCGCTAGCGTCACGCTGAACGGCCGCGATCCCGCGAAGCTGGAGGCCGCCCGAAGGGGGCTTGAACCAGCAGGTGCCAAGGTTAAAGCCGCCGCGTTCGATGTCACGGACGCGAAGGCAGCGGAGGATGGTGTCCGTCTTATTGAGGAGCGTTTCGGTCCGATCGACATCCTGATAAATAATGCCGGAATGCAGTTTCGCTCGCCGCTGGACAAGTTTCCGCTCGAGAAATGGAACGAACTGCTGAGGACGAACATTTCAAGCGTGTTCTACGTGTCGCAACGCGGACATCCGAGCGAAAGTAATGGCCAGTCCTGACATACCCCGCACGACGACGGTATAAGCAATTGGCTTCTACGTAATGACTTTCCGGCCATTCAGACGTGCCGACATTGCCACCTGATTTCGGGGGCAATCATCCGGTCGTCGCTGGATATTTGATACCACGACGGCTTCCTCTTCCAGGCCGGGGCGAAAACGGCATCTACAAAGGTACTGGCCAGCGGCGCCCCCTGGGTGGCCGCCATGACGAGCGCCTCCTCAGGCGTCATACCCGGCAGGCTTTCATGGACTTTGTCAACCTTGAGCCAGAGGTAACCATCGCTGTCCGGCTCGATATTGGCCATCGCCGTTGGAGATGCTGTTTGGGTGATGCCGCCTGGGCTTTCGCCGGCATCGGGTGCAAAAGGCGGCGATGTAGACGAGTCCTACCACATTCGGCTGATCCCCGACTTCCGTTTTGACCGTGCCGCCGTATGAATGGCCCACCAAGCAAGACGGGCTTCTTCTGTTGGGCCACATTTTGCGGGTACGTTCCGCGTCCTCCACCCGCGGCGTCAGCGGCAGTTCGACGGCGTGAATCGACTGATGATCCTTGTGGACCCCAGTTCGAGTACGGCCTTCCCCCAATGGCTCTCTCCGTCCCAGAAGCCGTGCACCAGGCGATAGTAGGTTTGTCCGTCATGGTTTCCTCCTTTTGAGGCGTGAATGCCAGTGTCGTCTCCGAACCGGCTCCGACCGGCACTGTCATTCGATTTCGGCAAGTTCCGGGTCGAAAGACTGGACGCGTGGCTGTTCACGCTTATTGAACAGAAGGCGCAGGACATCGGGACGGGAATAGTGGCCTGTGGGATCATAGGCCGCCTTGGCGACCCCAATGAAACCGAGGTCAATGTCCGCATACATTATCGCCTCCTCGGTTTCCGGGATTGCGTCTGCCAGAGGAGAGCCGTCCGGCCCGAAAATCATCGTGAAGCCACCACCTTCAAGCAGCAAGTTCTGTTTTGCCGGCGTGTCCACTAGCATCTCGATCATCGGCTTTGAAACCAAGGCACAAGGCGCCAGCACATAGCACTGGCCTTCGAGCGCATAGACTTGGCTGGCGGCGAGGTTGGCCTCGGAGCTCAACTGGAACGCAGCGCCGCGATAGACGGAGAAGCTTGGCCAGCTTGCCACATGGATCTGCTCGTTTTGTGAGTACATTGCATATTTTGACAGCGGCTGAATGTGCTCGGCGCAGCACAGCGCGCCTAGCCGGCCCAGCTTTGTCGAATGCACGGCGATATGCGATCCATCGCCTTCGCCGAAGACCGTACGCTCGGCGTGGGTCGGTTTGAGCTTGCGGCGATTGGCGATAACCTCGCCGCTGTCGCTGAAAAGCGCCTGCGCAAGATAAAGGCTGCCGCCTGCCCGTTCCGTAAAGCCCATGACTACATGGATCGAATGTCTTGCCGCCGCGGCCCTCAGCCGCTCATAGTGGACGTCGCCAATCTCCATGGCATTGGCGAAGTATTTGCCGACAAACCGCATCCCCCAAGCTGGTGAATCGAGCCAGATCCACCAGGGATAGCCCGGCAGCCAGACTTCCGGGAAGGCAATGAGTGACGCCCCTTCTGAAGCGGCCTGTTCAATGAGGCCGATCGCCTTCTCGATACCCTTTTCGATATCGAGAAATTCCGGTGCGGCCTGCACGGCCGCAACTTTGTATTTGGTGAGCATGACGGTTCCCTCTTTTCTAACTTAGGGAACAGTCGTGCCACAGTGCACATCTTCGCACTTGGACAGACTGGCCTCCATTATTGTCAGAAACGGCCATTCGACGTGCACGGCACGATTCTTGCTTTATAATCCGGGAGAAAATGCCCACGTTAAACAGGGTAATCGAAAGCAAGCCAAATGATGTCTGCGAAATCCGAAGCTCTTTTGCTTTGGAAAGAACAGTTGTGGTCAACCTATGTACGCCTCGAAAGCAAGTCCGAGGCGGCCGGCTTTTATGGCTCGGTCCAGGAGTTTTTTCCGCACAGGCATAGCCTAAGCCTGGTGGATTCCACGGCTCAGCTCACAGAGCGAACGCGGCGACACATTCGGACCGACCAGCAGGAGGTAGTACTGGTTGCCTTTCAGCTATCAGGGTGCGGGCGTGTAACCCAGGATGAGCGAGAGGCGTGGACAGTCCCAGGCGAGTTCGTCTTTTACGAAAGCATTCGCCCCTATTCCCTGGGGTTCGACGGGCCATTCAGGCAATTGGTGCTGAGGATCGATCGAGAGCGGATGATCTCGACGATGCCGTGCATCGGCAATCTGACAGCCAGAACGTTCGACGCAAGACGGGGTGCTGGTGCCGTCGCGCTGGATTTCCTCCAGAGCCTCGCGGCGCGTGGAAGCCAGATCAACGAAGGCAGCGTTTCGCCGATGGAGCGCACCGCCTTCGATCTTATTGCGACTGGCGTCCTGTCATCGACCGGAGATCTTTCACCACGGCGCGTGCTTTTTGAGCGGTTGCGTGATCGTCTCATCGAGAGAGTGCGGGACCCTTCGTTCAATCAAACAGAGATGGCGGTCCTGGCCGGAATTTCCACTAGGTCTCTCAGGCGGCTCTGCGCGGAAAACGGCATTTCACCCGTCGGTCTCATTCTGAGAACGAGATTGCAGGGCGTGAGAGACAGCTTAGCGCTCGATGGCAACAAGAGGCGGTCCGTCACGGAGATTGCCTTGAGCTGGGGGTTCAATGATATCAGCCATTTCAACAGGGCATTTAGAACGACCTATGGGATGACGCCGGGGCAGATGCGCCATTCGCATCAATGAAAAGCCGAGCCTTTGGCCGTGGTGACACATGTATCCAATCCACGCGCGTTGCGTACTCCGCGATGCTGGCCGCGACTGCCCAGTTCGACTGATCTTTGTCTCGCGAAGAAACCCTCTTTATTGACTTGTCGGAATATCAGATGACCATCTTCGCCTGCATTGGCGTCATCCGGCGAAGTGACGTAAGCGCTGTTTTCAGGCCACGGCTTTGATGTCGGGTTTTGCGGTGTAGGCCCAGGGCAGCAGGTCATCGATCTTGCTATTTGGATGCCCTTTGACGATCCTGGTGAGGACGTCTGAGAGATAGGCCAGAGGCTCAACATCGTTGAGCTTCGCGGTCTCGATCAGCCATGCGATGGTGGCCCAATGTTCGGCCCCGGCGTCGGAACCCGCAAATAATGCATTCTTGCGATTGAGGGCAATTGGCCTGATGGACCGTTCGACGATGTTGGAGTCGATCTCGATCCGCCCGTCGTCGATGAATCGGGTCAAGCCATCCCAGCGTGACAGGGCGTAGCGGATCGCTTCGGCAAGCTTGGTCTTCTGGCTGATGTAGCCGAGCTGTTCACGAAGCCAGGGAGCGAGGCCGTCGGTGATGGGGCAACTTTTTTCCTGACGGGCGACACGACGCTCCTCGTGGGTCCGGCCACGTATCTCGTCTTCGATCCTGTAAAGTTCGGCGATGCGTCGGAGCGCCTCACTGGCGATGGGTGCTGGACCGGCGGCAGCCAGTTCATAGAACCGGCGTCGAACGTGGGACCAGCAGAATGCCAGCGACACGGTGTTCTTTGCCGCAAGCGGGCGATATCCACTGTAGCCGTCGACCTGCAGGATGCCGACGAAGCCATCGAGATGGGCCATAGGCCGTTCACCTTTGCGGTCCGGCGCATAGACATAGGCGACGCCGGGTGGGTCATTGCCCTGCCATGGCCTGTCATCACGCGCATAGGCCCAGAGCTGCCCGGTCTTGGTCTTGCCACGTCCCGGATCGAGCACCGGGGCTGTCGTCTCGTCGGCGAAGAGCTTGGACGACGACTTCAAATGATCAAGGAGCCGCTGATGGACTGGGCGCAGATGCCAGGCGGCACGGCCGACCCAGTCGGCGAGCGTCGAACGGTCGAGATCGATGCCCTGACGCTTGTAGATTTGCGCCTGGCGATAAAGTGGCAAGTGATCGGCATATTTGGAGACCAGCACCTGGGCGACGGTTGCTTCGGTCGGAATGCCGCCTTCGATAAGCCTTGCCGGGGCCGGGGCCTGAACGACGATCTCCTCGCAAGCCCGGCAAGCATACTTTGGGCGGCGCACCACCAGAACGCGGAATTGGGCGGGCACAATGTCGAGCTTCTCGCTGACATCCTCGCCGATCCGATGCAGGTCGTTGCGGCAACAAGGGCAGGCTTGATCATCGATATCGACCACGATCTCGATGCGCGGCAGATGGGCTGGTAGCGAACCCCGGTTCATGCGCCGCTTGGCGACCCGCTCCTGGCGCACATCGGCCGAGGCCTGCTCCTTCTCTTCCAGCCCGTCCGCTTCGACCTGCTCGGCTTCTTCAAGTCCAAGCAGAAGCTGGTCTTCGGGAAGCGTCTCCGCCCGTCGGCCAAAGCGGTGGCGCTGCAATTCCTTAATGATCTGACGCAGGCGGGCATTCTCCGCCTCGCGCGAAAGCACCATGGCTTTCAGCGCATTCAGGTCATCGGGAAGCTCGTCCGCCGTCATCGTCATGCGCCAAGAACAGCATATTTTGCCGCTCGGAACGAGAGGTTGAATGGGGCTGATTCAATTGGTCGCGCCCGTCATCCGGCCTTTATCGGCGTGCGCGTTTCGCTCGGCGCTGCCACGCGTTTCCAGTCCAGTCCTTCGAACAGAGCCGAGAACTGGGCGGCCGTCAGATGCATCGCGCCATCCTGCATTCGAGGCCAATGGAACTCCCCATCCTCAAGCCGCTTCGCGACCAGACACACACCGCTGCCGTCCCAGAATATCAGCTTGATCCGGTCCGTCCGCTTGGCCCGGAACACATAGATTGTCCCAGAGAATGGGTCAGCACTCATCTCGGCCTTCACCAGCGCCGCCAATCCCTCAGCACCTTTGCGGAAGTCGACGGGCTTGGTGGCGATCATTACCTTTACCGCACCGGACGGACCAATCACGACTGAGCCTTCAAGGCCTGGATCACGGCGGCAATTGTCGCGGCATCGGTGCCGGATGCGATGTGCAGCTTGGCTCCATCAATCTCCAATTCAATGCCCGCATCCGCAGGAACCTTCCTCGGCGAACGGGTCCGACGAGCCTTCTTCGGTATGGACTTCTTAGGCGGCACGACGACCGCTGGCGCAAACATCGGGACTTCCTCCGCCACAGCAAGAACCTCAAGCGGCTTTCGCGCGAGCCGTCGCCATGTAAACAATTGCTGCGGCGTCAGCCCATGACGCCGCGCCACAGAGCACACCGTCACGCCAGGCTCGCAACTCTCCGCAATGATCTGCGCCTTTTGATCGTCGCTCCATTCGCGACGTCGGCCACTGCCAGTGAATACTTCAAACCGGCGTACCGGCTCTTCCCTGGATTTAAGCGTAAGCTCTGAAATCGACATATGTCCAAGCCCTCTTTCGAGGCTGAACATCAATGATCAAGCAATGATCCGGAAGGTGGGGTCAGGACAGCGCTTACGAAGTGACGCAACCGTGATTGGAAGCATTTTCACGCAGTATGGCAGTTGATCCTTTCGGACCAGCTTCGTTGGCAATCATGAAGTTCGAAGAGGGTCGCTACCTGGGAGCACGTGAACCTCACCGGTGATCACATATGCGAGGAGAAGCCTGGACTCGACGATTCAGGCTTTCGACCCCTGCCGCTCTCGGTATGATCCGCTTACCGTATATCTGTGCCCCTTTAATGTTTAGGGGCCTGAAAGGGAGGCTGCAAAACTGCGACAAGAATTGCAATGTTCTCTCCCTTAGTCTTCATAGGGAAAGAGATTGTCACCTTAAATTGTGGCTATTGAGATTGCGCTTGTCGTTCCGACTCTATGACGCAGGCGCAAATCGACAAGTTTTCAGCCATTTCGCGGCACTGATCGGCCGACATTGAGAACTGAATAGTTCGTGACGCGCCTTCAGCCTCATCTATAACGAGTTTTACTATACAGGTACTATCAAATTTAATATAACGATGGAACTCTTTGAGAGGAGGTCCATCAATTTGACCTTCTTTATTTAGCTTTGGAGGAGACATCATTTAGATCTCAGTTGTGCCAGCAGGGGCGGTTTATTTATAATAGAGGCTTACCTTGATGCGCATTTCGATCGCTTCCTAATGGATGAGGAAACTATAGATACATTATTGGTGGGCTTGTATTTTTGTAATAGCTCTCCCTAATTTCAGTAAAAAGAAATCGTTGAGTGAAATCTGCACGCCGCAGTGAAAATCACAGTAACGGCGCTTGTCCATTACTCAACAAATTTTGTTCGTTTGCAGATTGAGCAGTTTCCCAAGCTTTTCTATGCGGTTTCCGATGTGGCCTACGCCGACTGCGCAATGATGTGCCGGGCCTTGTGCATTCCATGCCTCAACGAAGCGACGGGCACCGAGGGAGAACTGATAGCGGCTGTTCGTGTTTCCGATTTCCAGAATTGGTCCGGGAACGGACGTGCCTTCGGCGCACAGCAGCTTGACCTTACCACCTTCCTCGACAACGGACAGAAGCGTGACCGGACCATGCTTGACGGACATTTCCACGCTGACGCCGGAGCCGACCTTGCCGTGATAGACCTTGAGTGGGCGAATCTTCGTGCGGCCTTCGGCAATTTTTGTGTGTCCCGGCCCGTCATGCCCCATCAGCACGACGTCTGCGGCAAAATCGATGGCGTAATATTCGGTGAATGAACCGCCTACACCGAAGCTGTCCATGATCTTCATGGCCTGCGCGTTCTTGATCTCATATTCGCCAGCAACCGGCACACCATTTGCCGTCAACATGGAGCAACCGACGATGACGGAGGTTATGATATCCTCATATTCATGGCCGGGCTGGGATTCGTAATAATAGGCAAGCGATCCGAGTGATTTTTTATCGACCAGCTTGCGAAGCGCCACGGCGGTTTTGGCTGCACGGGCAAGCTCCTGCGGGTCGCAATCCGGCTGAACCTCGAATTCAGCCTTTATCGTCGTCAGGCAGGCTTCGACTTCCTCCTCGCTCACACTGCGCCGCAGCTGCGCCAGCTCATCGATTTCCAGCACTTCGATATGGGTGCCGAACGCTGCGGCCTGGGCGGTGAGATCGGAGTAAATGTCGAGCATGCCATTGTAATAGCGACCCATCACCCCGAGCCTGTTATGCGCCATCACATGCGCGACGCGGGCGGCCTCGATCCAGTCATTGATGTCATCCTCAACGATCGGATCGCCGGTCAGAACCCCCGTCACCTGATGAAAGCTGACGCCCGCGCGGTGAAACACATTGGCAATTTCAGGAACGGGGCAGGCGGAGCAGTGCGCCAGCCAGTCTCCTGTCATCGCGGTTCGATCCCCAAGCGCGTTGAAGGTGGCATAGTCGATGGCTGCGGTGGGTTGCAGATTGAGAATGATCACCGGAACCTTGGCTCTTCGAACAACCGGAAGAACGGTCGAGGACAGGGCGTAAGTGGTGATGTAGAGGAAGATGATATCGACATCGGCCTGACGGAACTGATGTCCGGCCTCGACCGCCTTTTCAGGCGTATCGATCAGTCCCAGATTGACGACCTCCACGCCAGGGCGTGCAAGTTTTGCCTCCACGGTATCCACATAACCACGCAGCCGCGCTTCCAGACCTTCGAACTGCGCCCAGTAGGCCTCCAGACCAATTCCAAAAAGACCGGCCTTCAATGGACGTTCTGACATTCTCGTTCTCCGATGCTTATGTTTTGGGTGTCAGCCTTGAAGGCGCACGCGCAGCTGATCGAGGCCGACGGCCATCAACAGGACGACGCCACGGGTTACGTCCTGCCAGAAGGAGGACACGTTCATCAGCGTCAGGCCGTTGTTGAGCGTACCGAGGATCAAAACGGCGATCAGCGTGCCCCAGACGCTGCCGCGTCCGCCAAACAGGCTGGTTCCGCCCAGAATGATGGCTGCGATGATGGTGAGCAGATGCTGACCGGCGGCATTGGGCGCTGCGGCCCCAAGCATTGCGGCCAGAATGATGCCAGCCGCTGCACCGGACAGGCCGGAGACGATGTAAAGCATCATCTGCGTCCGCTCTACTGGCACGCCAAGCAGGCTGCTGGCTTCGGGATTTCCGCCGGTGGCATAAACGAAACGTCCGAAAGGCGTCTTCGACAGGATCAGCCACAGCACAACGAATACAAGCAGCATCAGGATGATCGGAAACGGAATGCCGAAGAGGCGTCCGGAGCCCAGCCAGTTAAAGGCTGGAACGAACAGCGGTTTCGACAGGCCGCCGGTCATGACCATGGAGAGGCCGGAAAAAATGCTCATCGTCCCCAGCGTAGCAATCAGCGGATTGAGTTTCAGCCGTGTGACGATGAAGCCGTTGAGCACGCCGACGGCGCAACCGATGACGAGTGCGGTCAGGCAACCCGCCCAGATATTGATGCCATTGGCATGCATCAGCGCCACGATGACACCGGCGAGACCGGCGACGGCTGCGACGGACAAATCCAGCCCGCCGCCGATGATCAACGGCGTACCCGCTGCCGCCATCAGGCCGATGAAGGCCATGTTGGTGCCGATGTTTGACAGGTTGCTCAGCGTCAGGAAATAGGGTGACAGAAGCGAGAAAGCAGCCAGAAGCAGGACATAGAACACCAGCAACAGAACGATGCCAGCGGCGGGACGACCGAGAAGGCCGGTGAGGGAGCCGTGCTGTTTCTTCGAGACAGCCGGTTCTGCCGGAACGGATGGCGACGGCGACTTGATCATGCTTTCTCCAGTTCATTGGTATCGCGGACGGCGGACCGCGGCTCTGCTGCCCGCATCAGGTCCGCCGCGCTCGCATCGCAGCCCAGCTCGGCAACGACCTTGCCGTCGTCCAGAACGATGCTGCGGTCTGCGAGACCCGCCACTTCTTCCGCATCAGATGAGACGATGAGGATCGCCAGACCCGTTGCGGCAAGGCGACGGATCTCCGCGTAGATTTCGCGTCTGGCACCCAGATCGACGCCGCGCGTCGGTTCTTCGAGGATCAGGAAATTCGGGTCTCCCAGCAGCCAACGGGCAAGGCAGACCTTCTGCTGGTTGCCACCGGACAACAGGCGGATTTCCTGATCCGGCCCCGAGGTTTTGATCCTGAGCGTCTTGATCCAGTCTCTGGTACTGGCATCCTCGCGCTTCTGGTCAACGACACCGGATTGCGTGAACATGCGCAGATAAGGCAGCGTGGTATTGGTCCGCACCGACAGATTGCCGATCAAGCCCTGTCGCTTGCGCTCCGCAGCCACGAAACCGATGCCATTGCGCACGCTCTTTCGAGGGCCTGACAGGCCGATATCGGTATCGTTCAGCCGTACCGTTCTGGCGCTGGCAGCAGGCTCGGCACCATAAATGACCCGACCGACCATTTCCGCACCCGAACCGATCAGGCCGAAAACACCGAAGACCTCACCGTGCCGCACGGACAGCGACACGTCGTCAAGCCAGCCGGGAAGAGACAGGCCCTCGACGTTGAGAACAGTTTTCGCATCCGGTACCGTCGATTTGGCGGGATAGAGGTCGCCAAGCTCGCTTCCAAGCATCGCTTTCAAAACCTCGTCGCGACTGGTCTCGCCCGTTGCGAACTGGCCACGAACCTCGCCATCGCGCAGCACCACGATGCGGTCGCTGAGCCGGAAGACCTCGTCGAGATAGTGGGAAATGTAGATGATTGTAACGCCCTGCGATTTGAGCGTCTCAATCACGCCGAACAGATTGTCGGCATCGGCTTCACCCAGCGAAGCCGTCGGCTCGTCCATGATCAGGATTTCAGCCTTGCCAGCGAGCGCGCGGGCAATTTCAACGATGCGTTGTTCGGAAAGGGGCAGCGAGCCCATGCGCTGACCGGGATCGACATGGTCGAGCCGCAAGCGGCCGAGCAGCGCCTGTGCCTGAGCTTTCATGGCTGCGCGGTCAATCATGGGAATGCCAGCAAATCGCCGTCTGGGCATCGAACCAAGCGCGATGTTTTCCGCAACCGAAAGGTCGGGATGAACGGAAAGTTCCTGCGGCATGAGGCGGATGCCCGCCGCAATCGCATCCTGCGGTGTCGCGATGTTCTTGATGGCGTCGTGAATTCTGATTTGTCCGCTGTCGAGTGTGTAGACGCCGGAGAGGATTTTCATCAGCGTCGATTTTCCTGCACCGTTGGCACCGAGAAGCGCGACGATCTCGCCTTCATCTGCCGAAAGCGACACGTTCTTCAAAACCGTCACACCGGCAAAGGCCTTGCTGACATTGGTAATCTGGAGCCGCGGATTGCGGCTCCCGTCATTGTTCTGGATGGCAGTCATGTCACGCTCCCTGAACGTTATCGCGCTCATTGCTGGGGGAGAATGGCCTCATAGCCCTTCAACCAGTCCTGCTTCTTGAGGTCGGCGAGATAGGTTGCGAATTCCGTTTCCGGGAACTTGTAACCGTCTTCCTCACCAACGCAGGGGAAGTCCTTGTAGAACTTGCAGATATTGGCCTTGGTGACCATCTGGTGGGTCACGAAGGTTGCTTCCGGCACAGGCTTCCCGGCAAGCGCCGACAGCGCAATCGGGATCAGATAGTTGCCGTAGCTACCGGGGAACGAACGGTGGCGGCAACCAGGTTGGGATCGGTTGCCAGCGCCTCGGCTTCATCCGCCCCGTTGCCGACCGCAATCGCCTGATCGACGCGACCGGCTGCCCGCACTGCCTGAAGCATGCCCATGGTCGCCTGATCATTGATCGCGATAAGCAGGATCGGCACGCCCGGCGGAATGCGACCGATGACATTGTTCATCTGCGCGAAGGATTCCTGCAACGTGTTCTTGGTGTCGATCTCGATGATATGGTCGGCGGGGAAATCCTTTGTCAGCGCCATAAAGCCGGCCTTCTGGCCTTCCGTGCGCATGCGTGGGATGACGCCGGATTGGGGCAGGGCGCCGATGACGAGATAGCCGGTCTTGACCGCATCAGCCCCGAATTTCTTCTGTGCTGCCGTTGCCAGATAGGAGCCACCCATGAAGCCGGACTTCGGATTGTTGACACCGAAGAAGCTGGCACCCGGCATCGGGATGTCGATCGCCGTCACCTTCGTACCATCCGCCTTGAAGACGTCCATCACGGCCTGACCGAAATTGGCGTCGGTCTGAAATTCGATGACGTAATCCACCTTGCGCTCGGTAAAGGATTTGGCGTTGGCCAGCGCGGTCGGCCCATCGAGGCGGTTGTCGGCAATGACGAGTTCGACGCCTGCCGCATCCGCATTCTGCTGGATGCCTTTCTCGACAAGGACGCCGAAGGCGATGTCGCGTTGCAGATTGGCAAAACCGATGCTGTAGGCCTTGCCGTTCTTCGGCGGCGTGGCTTTGGCGGCATCCGCGGCCATCGCTTTCAGATTGTCGGCTGACAGCATGTTGCCATCGAATTTCAGCGGATCGAACCCGTGGAAATCCTCGGCATATGCAGCGGACGCCAAAAGGCATGCGGCAACCGCCAGCAGTCTGGCTTGATGTTTCATGTCTCTCTCCTCCCGGCCTCTGCCCTCCCTGGCAGCGGCAAACGCTGATGATCTCAGCAAAATCTGACAGGGTCATTCGAAAATTGACCTTGTCTTCAGACGTTAACACCAAGCATTTCCGTTGACACGCCGCCATATTCCGCAAAAGTGATCTTTTGCATATAAAATATGATCTTAAAATTGAGTGGAGCAATGCATAGCTACTTCGTCTATATGCCTGACAATCGCCTCTGCGCGGCATGGGGCTGCACAGCGGTCTCGACCGGCTATACGGAAATTGCACCGCATTCCGATTATCCACCAAGCCGCCACCCCAACGATCACCATTTCAGCTGGTCGCGTGGCCGTATTCTCAATGCCTATCAGGTCGTACAGATAAGCTCCGGCAGTGGCAGGCTGGAATTTGGAACGGAGCGTCGGCAGGTGACGATTTCAGAAGGCTCCGTGTTCCTGCTGTTTCCGGGCGTCTGGCACCGTTTTGCCCCGGATCGACAGACCGGATGGACCGAACACTGGATCGAGTGTCGCGGCAGCGCTTTCGACTTTGCCCGCGATGCCGGTCTGTTGCAGCCGGAGCAACCAGTTCACGCCAGCAGCTCGGAAATTTCGGATGTGTTTGCGTCCATTCATTCGCTGGCGAAGGACGATTCCCTGCGCAACCAACCGCTGATTTCCACCCTTGGTCTTCAATTGCTGGCGCTGTTATGCCGTCCCACCGATATCACGCGAAACACGTCCGGCAGACTCGTTGACCGTGCTCGGATGATCCTGATGGAGCGGTGCGGGCAACCTCTTTCCGTCGAACAGCTCGCCGAAGAGCTTGGCGTCAGCTATCCGTATTTCCGGCGGCTGTTTCGCGAACAGACCGGAATGTCCGCAAAGCAATACCAGATGACGGTGCGGATCCAGCGTGCGAGCGACCTTTTGATGAATACCGATAAATCGATCAAGGAAATCGCCGGACTTCTGGGGTTTCACTCGGCGTTTCATTTTTCCACACAGTTTCATCAACTGGTCGGCTATACGCCGTCGAATTATCGCCTGCAGTGTTCAATAAATAAGACAAAGGTATAACTTTATCAGCACAGACTAATCTCGGCGCATTTGATGATTTAGGCGTGAGAAGGATATGCTGCAAATTTTAACCCACTCAGGAAGCTTGCCAATCGAAGTCAGGCCGTCGAGTGTTGATAGCCTTCCTTGATCTCAAAAGCCAAGTTCAACCCTGAAATATACCTCCATTAGTCTAAACGTCCTATCTTCTCGTTTACAATGCGCGACAACATCGATTCCCGATTTGAGCAACGCCAGAGAATCTTGCCGTGTAAGGCCCATCCCTCCCTCAGACTCTTTAATCAGCAGAGCTAATTGCTCGAAAGCAAGTTCTGCCGAATTCGCGTGAACGGTCGTTATAGACCCCGGATGACCCGAGTTGACATTGCGGATGAAATAGAAGGCCGTCCCGTCGCGGAGCTCCTGAAGCAAGATACGATCTGGCCGCATACGAAGACAAGACTCCAGAAGTTCGTTTGGGCCTGCGCGCGAAAGCCCCTGCCCTCCCTTCGAGTAAAATAGGCGAACGTGGTTGGGTTGGCAGATGACGAGTTCAGGGGTATCTTCGATTGAGATGACGCGCTCGTTTTGTGGGATGTGCTTGATGAGAGCCTTGGAAAGCGTTGTCTTAGCCGAACCTGTGGCGCCAGAGATTATGATATTCTTTCGTGCAATGACTGCCTGCCGCAAGAAATCCTTGAAACGCCCAGCGCGATAGCTTTCGTTCAATTCCTCATCCTCTAAGGGCCGGTCCACATTCGTAGCACGCGTTTTTGCAAAAAACCCTTTTTCCTCCAGATCGTCAAGGCTGAAATCGACCGACGAAGGCTTTCGAATTGTGATGCTGACGGTGCCTTTCATCGTCGCCGGCGGGATCACAATCTGAATCCGTTCGTCGCCCGGAAGCGTCGCCGACAAAATAGGACGTGTTTCATCGATCGACTGATGGGAAAAACTGGCGACGGCCCGGGAAAGGCGCATGAGCTTTTCGAAGGTCAGTTCCGGCGCGTCATAGGTCCGCCAACCGCCGGGACCTTCTGTCAGCACCTGCCCGGGCCGATTCACAATCACTTCATAGAGGGACGGGTCTTGGAGGTATGCCGAAAACGGCTTCAAGAGTTCGCTTACAACAGCCGAGTCCTGCCCCTCCGACATTACCTATCCTACTTCGTTACGAGCGTCGACTGTGGCGAGAAATCGCCCAGCACTGCTCGATCAAAAATACGGTTCCTCGGCTCTGTCACCCGCAGACGATAGATTCCTGAAAAATCGAGATCGCGAGCGACAAAGATCGAAACCAGTTCACCCTGATGCTTATTTAACGTCGGCGGAATGTTGATGGACTGTTCAACTGCGATAGCAGCTGCCTGTTGACCGGCGCTCGTGGTGTTCTGCGCATCGACATCACTATCCTGCAAACGACTGCTGGCATAGCTTGTCGCATCACCGACGATGGAAAGAAGAAGGGCGCTGCCGAACCGTTCCCACCAATGGGTATCGACATAACCAGCGACGCCGGCGCGACCAAGTGCATCGGTTGCCGGTGATGCTAGCGTCACGATAACGCCCTTCGGCGTCTTTACTCGATTCCAGAGAACGAAAAGACGCTTTTGTCCGCGTTGGAGCCCGCCGCGATATTCTCCGACAACCTGTGTGCCCTTTTCCATCAACACGACCCGACCGTTGTCCGAAAGGACATCGCGGTTGATCACGCAACTGGCGAAACCTGGCTGGTCGGAAGCCAATGCTGTTTCGAGTACGCAGGGTATCGACGCCCCCATCGCGACGATGAAGTCGCGGTTTCCAAGTGTACCGGCGCGCGAGCCTTCAAGTCGTGTCGGCCGCAGCAGACCGTCGAAACGCTGTTGGTCGCTGCTCTGCTGGTTCTGGGCCATCATGTTGTTGTCGAGCGGCACGAAATTCCCATTGTTTGAAGTGTCCGGATTATCAGTCTCTCTTCGATCTTTCGCGTTTTCCTGCCCACTGCTGAAGGCCATCACGGGCGCGCGGCGGGCAGAGTCGAGGAGTTTATCGCTCTCCTCCGCGACTGGTTCGACGACAGGGGTCGGCAACTTCACTTCAGGTACCACCTGCGCCGGCTCAGCCTTTTCCTTCGCCGCCTCAAACGGATTTGTCTGGCGAATAACCACGCGCTCGGGCTGAACATTCTCATCCTTTGCCTTCTTGCCCGTTGTCGACCACAGGGCGAAGCCAACGAACGCGACGATCGCAATCGCTACCGCGCCACGTTTCAAAAGAGGGTTGTTGTCGATCCGGCGACCGGTGATCGTTTCCGCACGCTCCCCGGGAATGCGAGTTTCGTCTTCTTGAGTCATGGATGTCGCTCCCTATTGCGCGTTGACGTCGCTTTTCACGATGCGCTCTACCGAGGGAGACGTCGTGTTCGTATCGGGATTGATGCCGACACGGTCGTAGGCCTCGTTGAAGACGCAGAGCACATCCTTGCCCCGACGCAGGATGAACTTGCGGCTGATTGCGTGCACCATGACGAGATTGCCATCGACGGACTTCGGAACAAGGCTTTCCGACCCGTCTGAATTTTCCATATAGATCGCAGGCATTTCCTGATTGCCGACGAAGGCGAACGTCGTGATCTTGCCATTGTCATAGACGCTTTGAGGCTCCAGTGGCTGGGAGCCCTGAGCCGAATAGCGCCAGTTCCGAGGACCATACGCTTCGTGGAGGGCCAGCACATTGTCGGCGTCCTTCGCTTGAGCGGCGAGAGCCCTAGACGCTGCCTGCTGCCGGCGAAGCTCAGCTTCATCTCCGGGGTATCTGAACTTCACGTAGAAATAGGTGTTCTGACCGGCTTCGACAGTGCCGTCTCGCACTGTCAATTCCATCTGGTAGCTGCGCGTGGAGCCATCCCGGCGCGTCGTCACCACAGATATGTTTGTTACCGGCTGGTTTTCGCGTGGCTTCAAGAACAGGATGTTGCCGGCCGGCGCGACTTCCCAGGCAACGCTGTTGCCAAGCGCCACATGGGCGATTTCCTCGTCTGCCGCGAACTCGATCTGCACGGAGGACCGCAAGGTGCCGACGATCCTGGTGATATTGAAGGGTTGGTAGTTCACAAATCGGACACGACTGTCCTGCGTAGCGCCTCGGGGAATCTCCAGCGCCAGCGCCGAAGACATGGAAGTTGAAACGACGAGTGCGACGATTGATGCGATGCGCTTCATCTCACCTCCTCCGGATCTGCACGATATTCGCTGACGACAAAACCGAGTGGGTTCACGAGCCGGTCTGTCGACGACATTGGGGCGTTGACATACGAGAAGGTCAGGGTCGCAACCCAATGAGTCGTTCGAACTTCCTCACCTCGTGTGATGGTGCGCATGTAACGCACAGAGACGACATTTTGATTGATCAGAGAGATCGACGCGATGTCGATCCTCGCGGTGGCGCCACGGCCATAGATGTTCTGAGGCGATTCCGGGTTGCTGCCTCGATACACGCCTGCAAACCGTGTCTGCTCCGGTTGGGTCGATAAGAGCGCGATGGTGCGAAAGTTTTCTTGTGCCTCGCTCCAAACATAACCCTCGCGGGCGCGCACATATTTGGCAGCGAAGTATTTTGTTACGGCCTCGTCGTAGGTGCCGGCCGTCGACGTCAATGCCGAAACGACATCGACAATACCCGTCGAATTGTCGACGCGCACCACAAAGGGTTCCACCGTCTTGAGAGGAGTGAGACCCGCGACCGCAAAGACCGAAACGCTGGCGACGATGCCGGACGCGATGGCGATCGACCAGGCAATCCGGTTCGAACGTTCTATCTGCATCATTCGATCCTGGTCGAATCGACGTGCCTTGTCGAAGTAACTCCTGAGATTATCTGTCGTCACCATGTCTCATCCCTCACAGCGGCGATAGGAACCGTCGATGTCCAGATGCGCGAAGGCTGCAGGCTCTCCGCTCTCTTCGGCAAAGGGCGTCACGGACATGGAGGAACTTGCGTTGGATTGCTGCTGTTTGAGCTTGCTGTCGCCCTCCCATTCCCACATCGAGCGGTTCAAGGGGCGGCGTGAATAGCCGTCGCATTTCGGTAAAGGGTAGGTCAGTGACGCGCAGCCGCCAAGCGTGGCGGCGAGGACGAGCAACAGGGCAGGCTTAATCATGCGGGCAGGCCTTTTCTTATTGTTCTGAATTGCATGTCATGCGCCGGCATTTCTCGATCCGAACGCGCGGCCAGCAAAGCGAGCCCCGCGACCAATCATCCGGCCGGTGTACGATGTTCCCCGAGCCAGCATGCCTTCATGCGCATCGCGTGCGGCGCCATAGCCATAAGCCAGCGACGCACCGCCAGAGGCCAGGGCCGAAGCGATGCCCGGTAGCTGGTAGAAAACATAGAGAGCGGCGATCCCGATGGCGCAGAGCGCGATTGGACGCATCAGCACGTCGCTGTAGCTATCGATCGCAGTGAAGGTCGAATCGATGCAGGAGATCAGCAGGGAACCGACGGCAACGACGAGCACCTGCAGGATGACGAAATTCGCGAGCTGCCCGATCCAGGACTCGGTAAAACGCCGCGTCGACTGGAACATGGCGAGCGCAATGAAGATCGGCCCGATCGCCAACACTATTGCCAGCGCCAACCGCGCATAGAGGGAGACGACGTAGCCGATCCCCGCGACGAGAAAGCTGACGCCGATCACCATCATGCCACCGGCGCCGGTGACGATGTCGACCGGCCAGGAGGCTCGTGACCAGATATCGGTCGCAGATGCCTGGCCTTTGTCGAGCAGGCTGTCGAAGGAGCTGGCGCTTGGCGCAGCACCCGAATTCAACGCCTGCGCGATCTCGCGCGGCAACACATCGAAGAAGATGTTCGTGACATATGTTTGATATTCGCCGGCGTTCTTGACCAGCATGACGATGATTGCAAGCTTTATGGCGCGAAAGGCGAAGTCGAGGATGGGTTCCTGCACGGAGCCACGCAGGACCAGATAGCCATAGAGGACCACATAAAGCGTGACGGCTGCCGTCAACGGACCGGTGACCCATTCGGCGATGTTCGACGTTCCATCAGAGACGAACGTCTCCAGCGGTCGCTTGAACTGTCCATCGATGAATTCGAACACCTGGTACATTGGATCAACCTCCCAGCGCTTTGCGCATGTTCTGGAGGCGGAGCTTGCCATCGGCCGCTTCCGCGTTCCGGCAACTGATCGTGTTCTGCAGCTCGCCCGGATTGTCACGGCAATCAGAAATGGTACGGCTCAGCAGCGCTTCGTCGGCGATGAAGTCATCGACGGTGTAAGTCCGCTCGGATTCCTGCGAGCAAGCGGTCAGCAGAAGGAGCGTCGCGACCATCGCGAGCGGCCTCATTTCAGTGCCGCCTTCATTGCATCCATGCGTTGGCGCCAATCCTCGGCCTTGCGCTGTTCATCGACCTCGGTCTGCGCTTGCTGCACCATCCTCAACCCCTCCATCCGCAGTACGTCGGTCTGGAGGAATGCCTGTTCAGCCTGCAGGCGTGCCTGCAAATCGGCGATCTCCTTGGCATCTCCTGCGGTGGAGATTTTCTCACGTAGCTGGTCGATTCCATCGATGCGCTTGGTCGCGACATCATAGATCTGCTGGCCGAGGCTCATTTGGCCCGCATTTTGATTCTGAAGACGCGACAGCTCTTTTGCATAGAAATCGTCGGCGTCTGTGCGGTAGGTCGAGTTATCTTCCAAGAACTTTGATGCGGAATCACCGAACACACCGGTGCCATTGCCTTTAAGCAGGCCCTCAATGGCGGCGAAGTCGGACGGAAGCGCCTTGCGGATCGCCGGATCATTGAGAACGCTGGCGACATCCGCCATATCGGTCAGCTTGTTGAGCGAGCCATAGAGCTGCTGCGCCTGCTCGATTTGCTGATTGAGCGCGTCGAGCTGGGACTTGAGCTGCGCGATGCTCTCGATCTGCTTGGCGATAGCCGACTGGTCGATGACCGGAATCCCCTGCCCTGCAGCACCATCGGCGGAAAGGATAAGCACTGTCGCGAGCACCGCGCTATAAAGTCGATAGAAAACCATCAGCTTGCACTCCTTCGCTGTTGGAAAACGGGAAGCCAATCCTTGACGTCATTCCCGACCTCCGCGCGGATCGCGTCGAGAAGTTCGACATTGGCGGTCCGGCCGGAAAGGATGGCGAGCTCGTCATCGAAGCCATTGAGGTCGAGTTCGGCAACGACGCTGTTGTGCCCCTGCTTCAACACGAACCGCCGGCTCTCGACGGAAAGTTCGCGCGCAATCAGTTCGTACTCGCGCTCCGTGAGCTTGAACCCGTCGACATAATCGGCATGGTTTCCGCGCGAGTTGGGCAGAAAGATCTGCGTTGGGCATTGCTCGATGATGGTGTGCGCGATCGGCGAGATCAACGCGTCGCGTGGGCTCTGCGTGGCAAACAGCATCAAGCCATTTTGCTTGCGGATCGTCTTCAGCTTGTTCTGCGCAAGATCGCGGAAGCCCTCGTCCTGCAGCGCTTTCCAGAATTCGTCGATGACGATGATGATCCGACGGCCATCGATCAACTGCTCGACGCGGTGGAACAGATACGCCATCAGCGGTGTGCGGATTTCCTCGTTGTCGAGGAAGTCGGTCATGTCGTAGCCGATGAATTTGCCGGAGCCGCCAAAATCGCCAAAGCCGATATCTTCGATGACGTTGTCGAAAACCCAGCCGAGCGGCCCTCCCCTCTCCCACCGTCGGAGCCTGGCGGCGATCCCTTCCGGGTCCGTATTGTTTAGAAAGGTCCGCAGTGCGCCGATGGTCCGTCGGTCCACGGGCAGGTCGGCGAGGCCATCGATAGCGCCGGAAATATCGCGAAGCTCAGTGACCGAGAGTTCCCGCGAGCCGGATCCGACAAGCTTGCCGACCCAGCGTGCCAGGAAGACTTTGTTTTCCGGCGTCAGGTCGAGGGCCCTCAGGGGAGCGCAGCCGGTGGGGACACCATTTTTCAGCGGCAGGTAGGTGCCGCCGGCGGCGCGAACATAGAGGTCCGCGCCGCGATCCTTGTCGAAGAACACCACATGAGGATCATGTTTTTCCAACTGAGACAGCATAAAATTGACGATCACGGTCTTACCGGCGCCGGACGGACCGCACATGAAGGTGTTTCCGAGATCACCGTAGTGGAGGTTGAAGTAGTAGGGTGACCCGGAGGCGGTCTTAAGCAGAGCGACAGCAGGTCCCCATTCGTTGCCGCCCTTCTGGCCGATCGGATAGGAGTGGAACGGTGACAGAGCCGCGAAATTCCTTGAGGTGATTGCGCCAGATCGCGCCCGGTAGCGGAAATTGCCCGGCAGCTGCGCCCACCAGGCTGCTTCGAGGCCGAGGTCCTCTCGCGCAACGACGGCGCCTCCATTGGTCAGGCTGGCGCGAGCCTTCGCGAGATTGTCCGTCAGGTCTTTCACTGTAGCCGCGAAGACGGACAGCGTCAGGTGATGCTCGCCGATCACGAACCGGTTGGACTCCAGATCGTCCATCGCATCGTCAAGTTCGTCGATCTGCGAGGCCGCCTTGTCGCCGCTGCTGACCAGCTGGTTTTGCTTTCGCCCCATGATGACGCGGGCGTCCGCCTTCGACGCAAAGCAGAAGGATTGGGAAAGAATGAGTTCAAACGGACTGGTCAGAACGCCGTCCAGCATGCCGGTCCTGGTGCGAGCCGGGTATTCCTTGAAGCTCAGTATGCCGGCAAAGCGGCTTTCGGCCTCATGCCGAATTTCAATCGTCTCGCGACCGATGATGACGCGATCCGAGTAGATCGCCGAAGCGATGCGGCCTTCGGTCAGCGGAACTCGCTCGCGCCTGCCGCCAACGATCTGGTGCAGCACCTCGCTCGGCTCGGAGAAGAGCATGCCGTCCTGATCGTACAGAGACAAAACACGTGGCTCGAAACGCTTCAAACCGGCGACCACATCGACGACCTTGTCCTGAAGCTGTTTTAGGGCTCCCTCATCGAGTTCCACGCCAGTGCGATAGGCGCGGCGAAGGCGCGACAGCAGCTTCGTAGCCTTGTCAGCCGGGTCGCGGGCCGGCGACCAAAGGACGGTCAGATAGAGATCATTGCGGAACAGGTCTTCGCGCACCATGCGCTCACGGTACTTCTCATTGAGCGCTGCGGAGAATGGCGTTGCAAATGTTCCATCCGGATAGTCGCTGTCCCTGCGGCGGATCAGGTGCGTCCAGAGGGCAAGCCGCTCATCGGCGATATTTCGGTAAAGCGTGTTGAGATCGCGATGGAGGGCGTTGAGGTCGAGCACATCCGCGGTTTCGAACGACACGCCTTCGAGCGCAACCATGACCACCAGAGTGCGAGATTCGAGCGCGATGGTCGTCTCGTCGATGTGCCGCACATAGGGAATGAAAGCCTCTGGTGCGAGCTCGCGGGATCTGAGAGTGGCGTTACTAGGCAAATCCAATATCCCTTTCGTCAAAGCGGCGGGCCAGCCGAAGTGGAGAGAGCGTCGCTCCACCCCAATAGGCACTGTTCCGCGTCCGGCCGCGCGTCTCGACCCAGACTAGCAAGATGCGGAACATGTTGTGATCGTGCTTTACAAGGGCGCGGAAGATGAGGTGAAACACGACGCCGACAACCGCATAGGCGATCGATCCGGCAACGATGTAAAGGATCGTTGTGAGCATGATGTTGAAGCCCATCGCCTCCATGGTCACGCCAGCGATCATCGCCGGCCTTGTGCACGCGATGAAGAGCGTGTCTTCTTCGAGGGCCGCCCGTTCGCTTGCCATCTTCAGCTTCCAACGATGGTGTTGACGAGCTCGGTGGCGCCGAAGATGCCGCCGATGCCGATGATCCAGAAGCCCGCCCGCCTCAGGTCCATATAGCCAAACATCCAGGCAATGCAGATGACGATCACTGCGATGACCGCCAGAAGCTTGGCAATGTTGCCAGTCAGCATTGTGACTATGTTCTGCAGCACGGATTCGATGCCAGCGGCCTGCGCGAAGGCCGGCTCGACCATCATAACCACGATCGTAGCGGCCATCACAGACGAAGCGACAATGGGTCGGATACGGGAATTCAATGTCATTCACTCTGCTCCAATTGATTGCCCTGAAACACCAGGACGGATGAACGGCGCCGGGACTTGAACACGTCCCATGCTGGCGGCGCGGAGAGCGCAACCGTTTTTTCCGTTGAGTTTTCCACCACCACCTCGGCGACGACGTCTGCCTGAGAAAGTTCGGCGGGAACGTCGGTCCTCCTCCCCTCCCCCGTGTCGCCGATCGTCAATCGGGCCATAGTCGGGCCGAGGCGTTTGATTTCGCGGCGAACCTGGTCGTCGTAGCTGACCATGGCCCCGACGGATGGATCGTCACGTCCGTAATAGGATTGCAGCATGACCTGCTCGGCCCTGGCGGGGTGGGCTCCTGCCTTCACCGCGAGGCGATAGTAGCCGTCGAGCAGCGTCGCTGTGGCCCGCAGATTGAGGCACGGATCGAAAGCGTCGGATATCGAGAGGTTCAGTCTCTGCAGTTCTTCCAGTCCGATCCCGCCGAGACCTATCTGGATGTCGTAGCGTTCACCCGCCGACGATGTGGCGATTTCGATTGCCTCGGCCTTCGTGGCGGGCTGCCGCTTAAGGGGCGCGCCGCTGTTGATCCGGATGTTGAACGGAGCGAACCGGCTTTCGAGGCTGACGACGCCCGCAAGGGTCTCCGATGCAACGAAGGGCGCGCAGGTCTGCGCAAGGTCCAGGAACGCAATGGGCATATTCAGAACCACACCCTCTGCTTACCGACCCCGTCGATCGTCACATCGATGTATCGAGGTTTCTCGCGCACTAAGGGCCGGGCGACGGTATACGCCATGCACTGATAGCGACCGTTTTCCCTTTGCCAGCGTGGCGACATCACTGAGCCGTTGCTCGAACCGCTGCCGTCTCGATCTCGCTGGCAGAATGTATCGCTCACGGCCTGCAGCGACGTCGAAATGCACGTCGCGTCGCTCCCGCGTGGGCCATAGCCAGCAGACAGACGGTAACCGGCATTGCAGTAGTAGGGTTCGTAGCGCGGACGCGAACTTTGAAAGCCGACGCCCGTGCAGGTCGGAAACGAACGCCCTTTCGCCAACCAACTCCAGAGCTTCTCGATCGGCGGCCTGCATTCGCCATATTGCGTCGGGCCGCCCGGATTGGATAAGCACAGGATAACCTGGCAGCCCCAGTCGTCGGCACGAGCACTTCGTTCCGAAATAGTATAGAGTGAGGCGAACCCTAACGTGGCTATAATTGTTCGAAAGAAAAGGCTCTTCATGCCCCCTACCCTCTGGTTTCTCCAATGTCAGGTGGAATTGACATGCGACTCGCCTCAATCCACATACTATGCAAATAATAGATAGTTAAATCGATGGCAAGTAATTTGAGTGACCGATGGCAAAGCCAAGCGTTATCTGTCTTCGCAGTGCGTGAAATCCTGGAGAAGCCGATTGAAGGTGAGTCGGCACAGTCCCGCATCAAACAGATCGGGATGATGAACATTTTGTATATGATGCACCAGGCTCACGAAAAGCTAACGTTATCAAACATAATAGAAATTACGGGTATGACGCGCGGCGGCGTGATTGAAACTGTGGACCTTCTTGTTCAGCGAGGCATCCTTCTCGAAACTCTCGGCAAGAATTCAATGGGGCGTGGAACGGCACGGCAGTTCCAGTTTGCTCCTGGGGTGTTTGAGAGCCTACGAGCTGTGATCGGAAATGAAAAACATTGATTTTTAGCTGACACAAAATGGTAGGTCGGTGGCGGCGACATCACCTCTGCGATAGTTGTGGGGATGTCGCGATTGATGGCCTGGATAGAGGACTCGCTATCGGTTGAGCAATTTTACAAGCCTTTTGTACCTAGCGTAGCTCCGGGTCTATCGTGCCGCCCTGAAGTAGTTTTCGCATCGTTGACGTGCTCATGTCAGACGATTCGCAAACTACTTCAGGGCCTGCGGATATGAGCCAGAACGATCGAGAACGCTCTAAAGCAAACAGCAAAAGAGTGAGCCAGCCCGATACAGATCAAGGTAGAATAGTTTTGTAAAAAATGGTTCCGCGGCCGAAGGGCGCGCAGAACGGAGCGAAGTTGTTTAACCAGCTTAAAAGCCGCAAATCTCAGGCTTCGATGACCGCCCGAACCGGTCGTATAGGTCCCATGGATATACGAAATCGACGCGTGCTAATGCGCAACTTGCATCCTGTGATTCTACCGAGTCGGGGGTGAAGCTCCCGACGAACACTGTATTGCGTTGAGCGAAAGGCTCTTTTTCATGTGCAAATCTGAATGCGGTGGGAAATGGTTGCAATGAAGAGATTCTGCCTAACTGTCGGTTTGTAATCAGAGATTCGGGCTGGAGGACACAATGACGGTGTCCGCGTTAACTCCCTGTTAACGTTAAATCCCTTGCAGCGGTGAGGGAATCGCGGAATAGTTTCGCAATTGATGGCGTTATGGCCATTTTTTCGAAAATGAAGCCCTCTGAGAAACAGTTAGCAAAATGAGCCAGTCGCAGCCCAACCGATTTGATATCGAGATCGCTCAGCAAGGGGCAAAGATCTCAAGTGCGTTGCATATGTTGCGCAGTCAACAATATCCGCCCGATGCTCGTAAGGGATTGCGCAAGTTCCAGCTTGGAGAAGTTGCCGACTTCATTGGTGTCACTCAGAGCCATCTTCGTCAAATTCATTCGGAGGGCAAGGGCCCCGAGATCGAATCGGTGAGTGGACGACGCTACTATACGGCCGACCAGATGTTGGAGCTTCGAGACTATCTTGAGGCAAACAAAAAATCCGACAAGAGATACTACGTTCCCCGGCGCCGCGATGGCGAGGCGATGCAGGTCGTGTCGGTGGTCAACTTCAAGGGCGGAAGCGGCAAAACAACGACCGCCGCGCACCTTGCGCAATATCTCGCCCTTACCGGCCACCGCGTCCTGGCGATCGACCTCGATCCCCAGGCATCGCTGACGTCACTCTTTGGAATCCAGCCTGAACTCGACGATACGGCGTCGCTCTATGAGGCGCTGCGTTTTGATGATGAGCGGAAGTCGATCACGGACGTTATCCAGCCGACGAACATACCTGGCCTGGATGTGGTACCCGCGAACCTGGTTCTGCAGGAGTACGAATATGACGTTCCCTTGGCCATTTCCTCGCGCAAGGGAGACGATGGCCGGCTGTTCTACATGCGCATACTCAACGCGCTGAAGGCGGTGGACGACAAGTATGATGTGGTCGTCATCGATTGCCCCCCGCAATTGGGCTATCTGACGATCACGGCGCTGATGGCCTCCACCGGAATTCTCATTACCATCCACCCCCAGATGCTGGACATTATGTCGATGAGCCAGTTCCTAATGATGTTGGGCGGCATTATGACCCCTGTTGCCGAAGCAGGTGCCGAAATCCGGGTTGAATGGTTCCGCTATCTCGTCACGCGCTTCGAACCAACAGATATCCCGCAGGCGCAGATGGTAGGCTTCATGCAATCGATGTTTGCTCAGCAAATGCTTCGAAACCATGTCTTGAAATCGACAGCCATCTCCGACGCGTCCATCAAAAAGCAGACCCTGTATGAGGTTGAACGAGGCGATTTCGTGCGATCGACCTATGATCGCGCAATGGAGAGCCTGAATGCGGCAAATGGCGAAATCATGGAGCTGATCCATGGAGCTTGGGGGCGCAAGTGATGACCTTGTCAGCCGTTTTTCTGTATACTTTTATTAGCTTATTCAATGCCTTGTCTCGGTTGATGACCAGTCTGGAGGCCAGATATGTCTCGTGAAAATCCGTTCGCAAAATTAGATATAGCTTCCATCTCCGCTAGCCACAGCCCCACAAAGGCAGGGTACGGTATGACGGGGGCCGCCAAGACGGTCGTCCGGTCTATCGAGGATCTGGCGGAGAATACCAAGAAGCTCATGGAAGGCGAAGTCATCGTGGAGTTGGATCCACGGTTGATTGACGCTTCCTCCGTTGCTGACCGTCTTTCCGATGATGGCGAGGAGTTTGAAGAACTCAAGCAGGCCATCAAAGAAGGAGGACAGAACACCCCTATTCTTGTCCGACCAAGTTCGGGTGATGGGCAGCGCTATATGGTCGTTTTCGGCCATCGCCGCCTGAGGGTCGCTCGGGAACTTGGAACACCGGTAAAGGCCGTAGTCAAGAAGCTGGACGACATCACGTCTGCGATCGCACAGGGACAGGAAAACTCCGCGCGTTCGAACTTGTCATTCATCGAGCGCGCATACTTCGCCCAGAACCTGATTGCGTCCGGATTGGCGAAGGACGTCGTGAGATCCTCTCTTTCTGTTGACGAGGCGTTGCTTTCGAAGATGCTCAGCGTCGTCGAAGCGGTCCCTGCCCAGATCGTTAAGGTGCTCGGCGCTTCCAAGAAAATCGGCCGCGACAAGTGGTTGAGCCTGCGTCAGCTTTTGCTCGCCCCTGCCCTTTTAAGGGCAGCGTCCGACTATGCCGCAGCCCCCGAGTTTCTCGACGTCGTCGAGGAAGCAAGGTTCGACAACCTTCATGACTACCTGAAGCGATACAAGGTGAAATCATCGGCGAAGAAGCCGAAGAACATCGCGTCTGGGAAAGAATGGACCTCGAGTGACAACTCACTGAATTTCGCCATGACTGCCAAGTCGAAGAGGGTTGCGATCGAGCTTTCCAATGTCGAGGCAAGGCCCTTCAGTGACTGGCTTTCGAGCCGGCTCGATCGTTTGTTCGAGGAATACAGAGCGTCAAAACCGGAAAACAACGGAGACTAAACCGCAAAAGAAAAAGGCCCCCAAACGGTAAACCGTGGAAGCCAATCTCGTTATCCTTAGCAAGATCGAGAATCGCATTTCCCGGAATCACAGTCAAGAGTCTTTGGCACCGATTTGGTGAGCGGACTTCTTTTGCCTTAAGAAAGGCGAGAGGGAAATGCAGACAGGATATATATCAACGCCCTTTGGGGGGCGGCCAATGACGCTTGCCTTGGTGAAAGGCCAGATGGAAGTCGCGGAAGCGGCACCAGGCCCCCGGGTTGAAAAATGGAAAGTGTTTCGCGATGTCTGTGAGGCGCGCGAACGCTTAGGCCTACAAGACAGAGCGTTGGCCGTTCTGGATGCGCTGTTGACGTTCTATCCTGAAACACAGCTTAACGCCGAGCGAGGGTTGGTGGTGTTCCCCTCAAATGCGCAGTTGTCAGTCCGCGCACATGGGATCACAGAAACAACGCTCCGGCGACAGCTCGGCGCTCTCGTCGAGGCCGGGCTCATCCAGCGTCGCGACAGTCCCAACGGGAAACGCTATGCGCATCGCAATCGTGACGGCGAAATCGAGCAGGCATACGGTTTCGATTTGGCGCCGCTGCTGGCTCGGGCGGCCGAGCTTGCGGCCGTCGCTCAGGCCGTCGCCGCCGAACGGATGCGTTTCCGTAGGGCCAAGGAAGCTCTCACCATCTGCAGACGCGATGTGCGCAAGCTGATCACAGCGGCGGTGGAGGAATGTGTGCCTGGTGACTGGCAAGCCGTTGAGGCGATGTATGTGAGCCTCCTTGACCGCCTCCCACGCTACCCCGACAGAATACAAGTCGAAGCAACCCTTGATGAAATGGAGCTTTTGCGGGAAGAGGTGCTCAACCTTCTGGAAACGCAGCTAAAACCCAAAAATATGCATGGCAATGCCATTCAAAATGACCGGCACATACAGAATTCAAAACCCGAATCTATCAATGAACTTGAACCTAGCTCTAGAAACGAGCCGGGCGAGAAGGCACGGCAGGAAGAGCAGACGAAACGTGCGGTTTCAACGAAGGCTGAGCTCTCAAAATCATTTCCGCTTGGCATGGTCATTCGAGCGTGCCCGCAGATCGCCGATTATGGACCGAGCGGCGCCATATCGCATTGGCGGGAACTGATGGCCGCAGCGGTAGTGGTTCGCTCGATGCTGGGGGTCAGCCCCTCAGCGTACCAGGAGGCCTGCGATGCCATGGGACCGGAAAATGCCGCCGTGGCGATGGCGTGCATTCTCGAGCGATCGAACTTCATAAATTCCGCCGGCGGCTATTTGCGTAACTTGACCAAGCGCTCGGAGCGCGGTGAGTTCTCGCTCGGACCGATGCTGATGGCTCTGCTGAAGGCGAACGGGGATGAGTCTCGCAAGGCGGGTTGATGGCATCGCGGTCGCGCTGGTCCGGGTCCGGCCTCAAGGTCGTCTGAAGAGAGGCGACCACGCATTCGGCAGATCGGCGACTTGTCAGCCGTTTTTTTTCGTGATTTTGTCATGAATTACAGTCGGTTATCGGCGTTGAACGGGCGAAAGAACCGCAATAGGCACGGCAGACGGCGAAAGCAAGAGGGTAAGAATATGATCGTAAGCGCCCCTACTGCCGATGAGCTAAATGACGTTTCGTTGAGACTGTACTTCTCGGCTTGGTCGTCCTTGATTGAAATCTGGTCCGACTTTGAGTCGTACTTTCGAGGGATTCGGCCGGGGCAAGGGGTCCGCATGGAAGGACGAATGGCAGCATTATCTGGTTGCCGCCCAGAGCGAGATGCAGTCGATCTTCTCTATCGTTCAGCATTCCAACAAACTCGGATTGAAGGCCATGATTTGTGAGGTGAGCCCCTATCTTCTGTTGATAGGCAACGATCTCAAGCTGAACGTCAATCCGTCGGCGGACCTGAGATTTACCGACTTTCGAACCATCGATGCGGTGGATCTCCCCGCCGCAGTCAACAATTTCTGCCCGCGCAAACTCACTCCGCAGTTTGTGCAAACCTATGACGATATCCGAGGGTTCAGGAACAAGTTTGTTCACCTTGGGCACAGTGACAGGCGTTTCGATCCGTTCGAACTGCTTCACTCACTGATCGCCATCTATTCCGAACTGTGGCCGGAGAGGAACTGGCTTCGCGATCGCGTCGACTTTGCGACAGAGGAACGCAAGGCCTATTTCTCAGATGGGAAGCATTTTTCGGTTCACGCGGGCATAATGTACGAGCAGGAGTACAACATCAAGCTGTTCACGAAGTCGGAATTCAAGACCGTCTTCGGGGAAGAAAAATCAAGACGCCGGTACCTTTGTTTCAATTGCCTTGATGAAGCGACGACGGGTTGGTCCGATTTCGACAGGGAAACCGCGAAGACCGCATTTATTTCGAGGTCAGACAATCAACAAATCCGATGCGCCATGGGCGAAACATCGTTTGTAGTTGAAAGGGTTGCTTGTGCGGAGGATGGATGCAAGGGGAACGTGATCGGGGCCGATTCTGATAATCACGACGGCCGCTGCCATACATGCGGTGAGTATACATCACCTTGACCTGGACGTTGATGCTCGAAACGAGGCGCCCGCGATTTTTGCGGCAGCTGTAGGCCCTTCGCGCGATTTAACTCTCTGCTAGTGAAGTTACCTAGTAGTTCCAGCCGGCTCTGGCTGACTTTTGTCGCTCAAGTAATGACATGGAGAAACAATCGGGCGCGAGTAACTTGACAGCTATTGCAATCCTAAACGCCCTTGCCGATCCCCATCTATTGGCTGACACTTTGATTTCCCGGGCTGAGGCCGATGACGGGGCCGATCAAACGGTCTGGCTGCCGTCGCTGGGTACAATCCAGACCGCACCAGCCGAGAACAACAGGCACATTCGACGACTGGGTCGCAAATCGATCACATTGCCACATGGTGGGGGAATGCTGGCGTATGCTGGTGAGGTGCCGAGGGCTCGGGAATTCTAGGCAGAGTTTTTTGAACGGATCGAAAATCTTAACGCCTATGATGAAACTCGCCGCATAGATCGCGCCATGCTGGAGGCGATCCTCCAGTCAATGAACGTGCCGCAACTCTCGATCCTCGGCGTGTTGAATGATTACAACTGTCAGCAGGACATCTTTGAATAAGGCGGGGCGGTAACCGCTGAGACTCAAAACTATGGGAGATGTCTCTTCGCCGGGAGTGGAGCTGAGTTCCTACTTGATTTGGTGCTGACAGCCGATGCGTCCTGGAGCGGGGTGAACCATCGTCCCTTTGGCCAGACACGACGACAGAGGAGTTGGCAGAGAGCATCTCTAGTCGCTCCCTCATTCTTGAAAGTGCATTCCCACCCAATAGTCAGAATTCGCCTCTCGCGCATCCCTTCGGCGGCTTTGTAGAATGGTACAAGATCGAGCGCGACGGTGTGAAGCCACATCGGGAGCGCGTCGAGATTCATCTGACATCCGGCCAGAGATCAAGGATCGGGCGAGTTTATCTGGTTGGCATGGTGCGGAATCAAAATGCTCCGACTTTGGGAAGCGACATCGTCGTTGTATCGCTCACACCGGCGGTCGCTGACATCGAAGTTCATCAGGTTGATGGGCTGAACCTGTGGCTCATCAACCAGTTGAAGGGGGAGGGGACGATAATTCAGCCAAGCCTTCCTTTCTATGATCGGCCAGAGTAAGAGCAAGCGATTGACAGGCTTGATGGTCCTATCTCTTATGAGAGCCTATGCCGCGCGTTTGGAGATGACGCCGAGTTTCATCGTGTTCGCTTGGTTACCGCCACTGGTTCAAGGATCACCGCCGAGGGTATAGTGTCCGTCGGAGCTAGTGATCCTTTGGCTTGGCTCGGACCGACCGACGGGATAGCACGAGATCGTGCTCAACCACGCAGTTGCGTCGACGGCACTCAAACGCTTATTGGGTTCTGAGTGATGGCGAGCGTGTCCTAAGAGCTCCGCAAGTAACTGATGAGCTGATCAACGAATGCACTGTGTGCGTCATCGGGTTGCGGGATATCCGTAGCCGGATCGAAAAATGCCTTGATGACGTAGCTGCTCACTTCAAGCGCGAGACTGTCCTCGGGCGCAATGCCGAAGCCGTCGAATGCTTTTCCCAGGCGCTGCGCGGCCGGCGGATGAGTTGTGCTGGCCCGACGAACCTCATCAATCAAGCCGATCCAGATGAAGGCAACACATATCGCCAACATCCGAAATTCACGATGGTTCTTGGCGGGAGCCATTTTCAATATCCAAGCTACAGCCCAAGTATCGGCCTCGTGTTCCTGCTCGTGGAGGTGGGTAGTGTAAGGCTGGTGGCCGAGAGCGATATGCCCGCATTCGTGAAGAATGACGACGCTCAGCGCAGCGAGAAAGAGATTGGTTGTCAAACCGTCTGCTGACGAGAGGTCGGCGGTGGGAACCGGATCCGCAGGAAGGTCAACCCACGCTGACGCCTCGTTTCGTATAAGTGCGAGCGCTGCATTCTTGAATTCAATCGCTTCGAAGCCGGGGGTACCTGGCGCTATGACGATCTGCGTGAGATCTTGTTCCGCGGCTGTCTGCGTAGCGATCATCAACACTCTGACGGATGCAGCAGTCGCCCAAAGGCTCAATAGCCCGGCATAGGCGCCCACGATCGATTTGGAATCCGGATAGGCAGTGAAATTCGCATGTCCCTCTTCAAAGTCCAAGTACCACGTCTCACCACCCATCAGGTTCACTAACTCCTGGGCGCGTTCTGGCGCGATCGCGAAAGCTGCCGCCCTGGCCGCATTTTCGAAACCCGCTGTCAGGGTCTTGGCGTCTGTCATTACAGGAAGCTCCGGTTGCTGATGCCAGGGCCGGGATCGTCAGGTCTGACCGCCGGCTCTGTAGACTTAAGTGATGCCGACTAGAGCCCGGCAGCCTTGGTTAGATTGATCCTGAAACGGTCCCGCCGCCTCTGGTAGCGTCGTGTCATCTCCGCGGAGGCGTGCCCAAGTTGTTTCTGGACATACCGCTCGTCAACCTCGGCAGAGGAGGCGAGGCCGGCACGCAAAGAGTGTCCAGAGAACTTAAAGGCCCGTTCGATTTCGGCAAGATCGCCGCGAACACCGGCAGCCATCGCTGTACGTTTCACCAATCGGGCCACCTCCTTGTCGTTCAACCGGTTAGCACCAACCGACTTTCCCTGTCCGGTAACGCGACGAAACAGGGGCCCATGGGCGATCTTGGCGAACTTGATCCAGGTTTCGACCGCGACGACGGGGCAGGTGGCATCCGACGAGCCTCGCCCGATCTCGACCTCGCGCCATCCGGTTTTGCCGCGGAGCGTTACCAGGATGCCCTTGTCGAGAACCTCGATCCAGCCGCTGCCTTCTTCAGTCTGATCAGCCTTGAGGTCGAGACCGACGATCTCGGAACGCCGCAGACCGCCGGCGTATCCGATCAGCAGCATTGCCCGGTCGCGCAGGCCGCGGAGGGTGCCGCGATCGAGGGTTTCGATCATGGCGATGATATCGCTGGCCACTGCCGCTTCCTTCTGCACCGGCGGACGCGCATGGCTATTGCGGATTCCGGCCATGACGGTGGCAATATGCCGATCCCTCCGATCGAGGATGAGACCGCGCTGCGCGTAGTTCCAGGACAACGACGAGAGGCGACGTTCGATCGTAGATACGGCGTTTGCCTTCATACCACGCTCGGCTTCACCGGAGGCGCAGGCAGTAATGTAAAGCCCGACGGTTTGTGGATGCGGGGGGAGGGGAGCCAGATTGGAGCGTCGGCACCAGGCGGCAAAATGCTTCCAGTCGGCGGCGTAGGCTTTGCGCGTGTTGGCAGAGCTGGCGGCTTCGACATAGCCGCGGGCTCGCTCAGTGAGGCTGGCGAGATGGGCTGGTGTCCGGTCGTCGGCGACGAGAGAGGAAAGGGGCATCGTTTCAGCCGACGCGTGCGGCGTGGAAACATCACGCTCGGCTCCGGTGCTGACAGACGGCGCGGAGTGTTTATCGACGTGAATTTCGCTGTTTTGCTCGATGATTTGGGCCATTTCTCTATAATGAGCAAAACGTCCGATAATGCAAGATTATCGGACGTTTTATGTTGTCTACACGATGTGCGGTTTCACTCGCTATTGCTGGCATAAACCGCGCGCATGGATTATGCTCCGCCGCATGGATTCGCTCTCGCCCGCCACTGAACCGTCCTCGATCTGGTCACCCCGCCTGCCGGCTTTTGCGCTGTCGCGTGGCCGCGATCCGACGGAAGCCGACGCCGCCTTCGCTGCCGGTATCGCCCTTAAATCGCTCGACGATCTTATGCATGCCGACCCGCCGTGGCTCGGCTGCTGGCGCGATCGCCTTGCCCTGAAATCGGCTGCAATCGCTGCCAGAATGGTCGGCCGCAGCGAGGAGGAAATCGCCATCCGAGACGCCGTCCTATTTACCGCCGCCGGTGACGACCCCGGCCCCGCCGGAAAGCTGTTTTTGGCCACGCGATTGCTGTCGCGTCGATCTGGCACGCTGGGATCCCCCTTCGTGAGGGAGATCGCCGATCTATTGGACCTCCGTTGGGACGAGGGGCTTGCCTCGATCCCGGATCTGGTCGATTCTGCGATCCAGTCCGGGCGGGCGGCGCCTTTCGTCGCGGCGGACCTGATAACAGCGATTTGCGCGGCTCGCCCGGATGCAGAGGTGTTGGCACTCGGGCTGGCTGACGTCGTGCTTTCCCGAAGACTGAACTGGCCGAAACCTGTGCCGTTGCTGCTGCCCGAGCGCTACGGCCCGGCGTTTCGGACGATCGGCGGAAGAGGCCGCGTCCGGCCGGGCGAACCGGCTTATCCAAAAGCGATCTGCCTGGCGCTGGTCGACGGGGTCGATGCTGCCCTTCGCTCCGCCACCGAGATTGATCGTCGCGCCTTGCGGTTGCTGGCCGTGGCGCCAAAACTGCGCACCAAGGGCGCCGAGCCGGTGATCCGCAAATTGCTCAACGAGGATGCCGAGCCAGCCTCGGCGCCCGGCAGTACCCTGTCGCGCTGGGCGGCGACGCGACTGTTCGAGCGGCTCGAAGGTTTTGAGGCGGTGCGCGAGCTCTCCGGCCGGTCCTCCTTCCGGATTTTTGGGTTGTGACCATGGCCGGATCCAGCGCAACTCGCAGCAAACGGAGGCCCGAGAAAGGTGTGGGAGGCGAACGCCTCTACGATCGGGAGCTGGAGGATCTGCCGCCAGAGCTGCGCTGGCGGGAATGGATGGTGCGAGTCGAGGCGGTGATTTTTGCCTCGGCCGAGCCGGTTTCCCGCGAGACGCTGGCGCGGGTGGTGGGAAAAGATTGTAGCATCGATCTGCTCATCGACGATCTCATCGAGGAACTCAGTTCCCGGCCCTACGAACTGGTGTCGGTCGCCGGTGGCTGGCAGCACCGCACCCGACCGCGGTTCGCCGAAACGATCCAGGCTTCGTCGGCGCCGACAAGGGGCGGCGCAGCGGCGCTGTCGGAGTTCGAGGCCATGGTGCTGATGGCGGTGGGTTATTTCCAGCCCGTCACCCGCAGCGAGCTATCGAAGATTTTTGGCAAGGAAGTCAGTCGCGACACCATCGGCAATTTGCGTGGCGCCGGCTTCATAGCCTCCGGTCCGCGCAGGCCGGCACCCGGCGCGCCTTATACCTATGTCACGACGAAATTATTCCTCTCCACCTTCGGGATGCAGACGCTGCGCGATCTTCCGGATATCGAGGCGCTGGAGCATGCGGGGTTACTCAGCCAAAAGGGAGTTCAGGACGACATCTTGGTGGTAGAGGTCGACGAGGAAGAGGAATAAACTGTGCTCAGGGCGCTGGGTCTGTGGAATGTGCCCCTCTTTGTCTTGGGAATACACTTGATTTACAACGCCGCATGATCGCGCCAATTGTAGCGCGTATTTCCCCGCACCTTCTGCTGTTGAGTGCTTTGATGCATAAGGTATCCATAAAAATAGGCGGACACTTCATGATGGAAGAAGATTATCAGAAACAGCACTCGAGCGTAGCAAGACCTGTGGTGTCCTGAGAGATAGAGTTTTGATTGAGAACAGTTCACGTGACGCCACATCGACGAAAGCCCGAATCCTGTTGTCGGCGCGCACCGAATTCGCCGGACATGGGGTGGCTGGAGCGCGGGTGGATTTGATCGCCGCTATGGCAAAGGTCAATAAGCGAATGATTTACGAGTACTTTGGCAACAAAGACACTCTTTTTGAGAGAGTGGTTAGCGACGCTCAGCTTGCCTCTGCCGCCGCAGAGGAAGGAATGGGTTTGGACCACATGAGTCCTTTGAATGCGCTAGAGACCTTTGCTGAACGTAAGTGGAATTTTTGCCAAACCCACCCAGAAGAAGTCGCGATCCTGTACGGCGGAAGAGACAAACAAGAGAGTTATCGTCCCGCCCTGGATGCCTCACAGAGCGCTCGTTCGGCATTGTCGCTAGAGTTTCGGAACATGGTCGAAAGAGGTGTATCCCTCGGCGTGTTCAGGAACGAGCTGGACCCGGTTTATCTCCATCTTACAATCAGTTCTCTGGCCTACTGCCTATCGAACAACTTCTTTCAGATCTTGGTAGTACCCAGCCTTTGCTCCATCCCAACCAGAGACATGCAGATGCGCTTCGAGCTGTATCTGCAGATGATTGCTGGGTGCGCTCACAAACAGTTAGTAAAAGATAATGCCGATTAAAGCGTCACGTAACTCAGTACGATTTGTTTTATATGATCCAGCCTTTCAGCCCTGGCATCGGGAGATAGCAAGTCCCTTCCAAATATGGCCGAAAGCGTGAAGTTGTTGGAGAGGTAGAAATACGAGAGAGCAGCGATCGAAATGTAAAGCTGAATAGGGTCGACGTCTTGCTTGAACTTCCCTTCCTCCGCGCCGCGTTTCAGGATCGCATCAAGCATCGAGATAAGGGGGGAGTTTAAATCGCGAATATTAGGGAAGTCACGAATGTGACGTGCACGATGGAGGTTTTCGCTGTTGAGGAATGTGATGAATTCGGGATTGTCGACGTAGTAGTTCCATGTGAACTCGGCGAGACGACAGACCGCCTCTGACGGCTCCAGTTCGGAGAGGTGCAGTTCCGACTCTGCCTGGCGAATCTTCGCGTACGCTTCGGCAAGAACCTCCGTGTAGAGGCGTTCCTTGTTGTCGAAATAGTAGAAGATTAGCTTTTTGTCGATGTTCGCCCGTTCGGCAATTCGCGCCATCCGGGCACCGCCCAATCCATGCTCCGCGAACTCACTGCCAGCGACTTCGAGAATTAGTTTCTTTGAACGGTCAGCGTCTCGGAATTTCGTAAACGCGTCCGTCGATACTGCCTCATCAGGCAGAGATTCAATTAATTTTCGTCGAGCCATGGATGCTTTGGCCTTTCACATGTTGCCTTCAAAAGTATCATGCTTGGCCATCTCACATCGCTTTCGAAACCGTGATCGTCCGCCTTTAGCGGCGTGATTTTACTCAAAAGATCCAATTGAGCAATCGCGAGGGCTTGATCCGTGGGATATCGGAGCCATGCACATCGTTCAGTCTGTGTTTTTGGTAGACTCTATTCACCATTAGGTGAATAAGCAACTGCAAGTTTTTGAGAATTGGGCGGGCGTTTCAACGTCCGGTCGGGTTGTGTTTTGAAATCAACTCTCTCCCCTAATCAATAATGTCACAAACTGGGTTCCGAAATGGTCATGAAGAAACTACTTGTCGCCAAAGGATCGGAGATCGCGACCCGTGCATTCCGGGCGGTGAATGAGCTGAGGATAAAAACCGTCGCGATTTGGGCGGAAGAGGACAAGCTGTCTTTGCACTACTTCAAGGCGGATGAAAGTTATCATGTCGGTAGAAGCCTGCATCTTGCCAAGGATATGGGACTGATCGAAAGCTATCTTTCGATCGAGTAGGTTACAGGTGTTCTCTACCTTGCCGTTAAAAAAACTCGGAGAACAGAATGGCGGCAGGCAGTTCAGGATTGCCGGCCGATGATCAAGTGAAGTTGCCTTGCGGCACTTGGCACTGTAACGGCGCACCTTGAAAAAACGGTGAGTGACCGCCAGCTCAAGCAAAAGCTTGCGGATCTTAGTCAACGCCAGATCGACGACGAGAAGAAGGTCAAAGAAATTGAGGAAAACCTGGCGCGAGCGAGTAAGGCGCAGGCGACAGCAGTGACGCTCTCGATGATGGCTTCGTCACCGGGCGAGCTGCAGACCATGGTCAAGAGGATCTCGCGAAGTCATCAGACGCTAAGGCGGGCCGATTGCGGTTTGAATACAAGAGTGTCGCGGACGGCAGAACCGGCATACGAAACGAAACGCTCACGATTCTGAAGTAATCGAGGTATCCTGTCACATCAGTTCCGCAGATAGCGCCCTAATCCTGTCACGTCACGCTGGTTGCCAAACCAATAAGCCAGAAATTTCGCATTCGCCCCCTGAGCTGAGAGTTCAGAGGGCGATGGAACTAGAGTTGCGACTCGAACGAAACTGTTGCGAGTGCCTTGATGTTATTGTGGCCGATCAATGTGATCTGCTCCTGTGACATTCCGGCGGTGTGCAATGACTTCAGCGTCTCGCGGATGAGGTAGGAGCCACCTTCCGCATCAAATGGGAAGTCGGTAGCGAAAACGACGTGCTTCAGGCCGAAGAAATCAATTCCACATTGAAGCGCATTCGCTGCACCGGAAAGCGACGTATCGCCGTAGAATGCCTTGAAATACTTCATCACGGGATGCTTCAACTCTCCGGGAAGCAGATGCGCATCCGATGGCGGTGTGCGCGATCCCATCTCAAGGCCTAGACCTTGCTCGATTCGACCTGAAAAAAATGGAATCATGCCGCCCATGTGATGCGTGATGATACGAAGATGCGGGTGACGGTCGAACAGACCTGACATCGCAAGTCTCGACATGGCCACCGTAGACTCATACGGCCAGCCGAAGCACCACCAGATTTCGAATTTCGATTTCTCTTCCGTAGGATAGTCCGCAGTGGGACCTTTGATGGGATGAAGCCAAACCGGGCGACCCGTGGCTGCAAGAGCATCCCATATGCCAACGAACTTTTCATGATCGAGTGCAACGCCCCGAACGTGGGTGGGAAGCTGGAAACCAATTGCTCCCAGACCTATGGCTCTATCGATTTCCGCAATAGCAGCGGTCTCATCTTCGAGCGAAATGCCAGCCACGAAATAAGGGAACCGTCCGGGGAAGCGTTGTACGAGATCGGCTAGGCCGTCGTTCATCAGTCTGGCGAGTGATGCTGCCTCTGGCGCGTCTGCGATCTCGTCGAAAGCTGGCATGGAAGGCGTGAGAATCTGCTGATAGCCCTCGAATTTGTCCATCAGCCTGAAACGCTCTCCGAGGTCAAACAGAGGCTTTAACGTTACCCAGCGTTTAAGTGGCCCGGCGGCCGTTGAGATCGATTTGATCTTCTCGAAGTACTGTTCGGGAAAGATGTGCGTCCATCCGTCGATCATGGTCGAGCTATCTTTGCGGGGATTTTCCAGGTTCATCGCGACTCCTCCTACCTTTGTTTTGGCGCGTCGATCGGCTTCCTTCGTCAGAGCTCACGATCATACGGCAGTGGGCCGACACATCATCATAGTTACCCCTCGGGGCGGTCTGCGTCGATGTCTGTCAAATAATTCACCGGATGATGAATTGTCAACTTGCCAAACCGTCCGAGGTCTGCAATAAGATCCTCAATTCTCCAAATGGTGAATTAAATTTCTGAGGTAACAAATGAAGGACGGGTGACCGTCGAGCGGGAGGCTAAATATGGCTAACGACAGGAAAATTGGCATTGTAATGCACGGCGTGACTGGCCGTATGGGTATGAACCAACATCTCATTCGTTCAGTGCTGGCGATCAGAAATCAGGGCGGTGTCGTGCTGTCGGATGGTAGCCGCGTGGTGCCTGATCCGATCATCGTCGGCCGCGACAGCGCAAAGATTGAACGTCTTGCCAAGACCCACAATGTCGAGCGTTGGACGACCGATCTCGATGCGGCTCTGGCTGATCCCTACAATGAAATCTTCTTCGATGCGGCATCCACCAAGCTGCGTCCGACATTGCTGCGCAAGGCGATCGATGCCGGAAAGCACGTCTATTCCGAAAAGCCGATCTCGGAAGGGCTCGAGGAGGCGATCGAGATCGCCAAGTACGCAACCGCAAAAGGCGTTAAGAACGGCATCGTTCACGACAAGCTCGACCTTCCTGGCCTCGTGAAGTTGAAGCGACTGCGCGACAGTGGTTTCTTCGGTAAAATTCTCTCGGTGAAGGGTGAGTTCGGCTATTGGGTGTTTGAGGGTGACTACCTCCCCGCGCAGCGCCCAAGCTGGAACTACCGTGCGGCTGATGGCGGTGGCATGGTTTCCGACATGCTTTGCCACTGGCGCTACGTGCTCGATAACGTCATCGCTCCGGTGAAGTCTGTAAGCTGCACGACTGCTACGCATATCGACAAGCGTTGGGACGAGCAGGGTAAGGAATACAAGGCCACGGCCGACGATGCAGCCTACGCAACTTTCATGCTCGAAGGCGACATCGTCGCACATATCAATTCGAGTTGGTGCACGCGCGTCCGCCGTGACGATCTCGTCACGTTCCAGATCGACGGCACGCATGGTTCTGCTGTCGCTGGCTTGCAAAAGTGCTACAGCCAGCATCGAATCAATACGCCAAAGCCAGTCTGGAATCCTGACGTGGCGCAGCCGCTCAACTTCTACGAAGGCTGGGAAGAGGTTCCGGACAATGTACCGCTTGATAACGGCTTTAAGGTGCAGTGGGAGCAGTTTCTGCGACATGTTCTCGAAGATGGCGAATGGCGCTACACGCTCGCCGAAGGCGCAAAAGGCGTGCAACTCGCAGAAGCCGGATACCAGAGCGCCCGCGAGCGTCGCTGGATCGACATCGAAGACCTGGGGCTCTGATCATGGCTTCAGTTATCCTTCCTACAAAAGATGGTGGGCTCGAGACTTTTGAGATCGGATCACCAGTAGTCGCCGGACCCACCGGCGACTGGAACCGCATAGCCTATGCTGCAGCTCACGTCGTCGTCGATCCATTTGCCGACAATGATCCATGGCTTGACTGCGCGGTCGATTGGGACAGGACTCTCGCGTTTCGCGAGCATCTCTGGTCGAAGGGATTTGGCGTTGCCGAAGCCATGGATACTGCTCAGCGCGGTATGGGCATGGATTGGCCGACATCCCTCGAACTGATCCAACGAAGCGTCTCCTTGGCGAATGCAGGCGGACATCTTGTTGCCTGTGGCGCTGGAACAGACCATCTCGCTCCTTCCGACAGCATCACGCTGGAGGATGTGATCGCTGCCTACGAGCACCAGTGCGAGGCAGTCGAAGCGGCTGGCGGCCGGATTATCCTCATGGCCTCCCGTGCTCTTGCAAAAGTGGCGAAATCACCGGACGATTACCACAAGGTCTATTCACATGTCCTCGGATCCTTAAAGGAGCCTGCGATCCTCCACTGGCTGGGAGAAATGTTCGATCCGGCTCTTGAAGGGTATTGGGGGAACAAGGACCACACTGCGGCGATGGATACCTGCCTGAGCGTGATGGCTGACAATGCGTCCAAGGTCGACGGTATCAAGATTTCGCTTCTGTCGGCTGAGAAGGAAGTCTCTATGCGTCGCCGTCTGCCTCCGGGCGTGCGGATGTACACGGGAGACGACTTTAACTATCCTGAACTGATTGCGGGAGACGAGCAGGGCTACAGCCACGCGCTTCTCGGCATCTTCGATCCGATCGCAACAGCGGCGGCCCAGGCGCTGACGGCTCTGAACAATGGTGACAAGGCAGCTTACAGCGCTGCATTCGATCCGACGGTTCCATTGTCCCGTCACATCTTCAAGGCTCCCACGCGCTTCTACAAGACTGGTGTTGTGTTCATGGCCTACCTAAACGGACATCAGGACCACTTCACGATGCTCGGTGGTCAGCAGAGCACGCGTTCTGCGCAGCATCTTGCGGATATCGTTCGTCTGGGTAGCAATGCCGGTCTCTTCGACGATCCGGACAAGGCTGCGAAGCGCGCTTCACGCGTGTTGGCGACATCCGGGATTGGTGTGTGAAATGCTGAACGCTCAACATTTGTCTCTGAACACTGCGACCGTAAGGGCGCAGTGGGACCTCCGCCAGGCTATCGAAGGTTGCGCACGTCACGGCTTCGGCGGCATATCGCCGTGGCGTGACAAGCTCGATGAGCTGGGAGCCAAGAATGCCGCCAAGCTTATTCGCGATGCCGGGCTTTCGGTCTCGGGTCTGTGCCGTGGCGGCTGGTACACTGTCGCCAACCCGCTCGACCAGAAGACGCTCGACGACAACAAAAAGGCGATCGACGACGCGGCCACGATTGGGGCTGAGTGCCTGGTGATGGTCGTGGGCGGACTTGTGCCCGGTTCCAGGGATATCGCGGGTGCCAGGAAGATCGTCGAAGAAGGACTCGAGCGTTCGCTCGAATATGCGCGCAATGTCGGCGTGAAAATCGCCATTGAGCCACTGCATCCCATGTATGCGGCGGATCGCGCATGCGTGAACACTATGCGGCAGGCGTTGGACATCTGCGACAGATTGGGACCGGGCATCGGTCTAGCCGTGGATGTCTATCACGTCTGGTGGGATCCCGAGGTCGAAGAGCAGATCGACAGGGCAGGGCCGGATCGCCTCATGGCTTTCCATATCTGCGACTGGCTCGTGCCGACCAACGACCTTCTTCTCGACAGAGGGATGATGGGAGACGGAATCATCGACATTCCGATGCTTCGCAAGCGAGTTGAAGCGAACGGCTTCAAAGGCCTGAACGAAGTGGAGATTTTCTCCGAAAACAACTGGTGGAAAAAAGACGCCGACGAAGTGATGCGCACCATCGTCGAGCGGGCTGCTGACTGCTGACAATCGCCGGGAGGGGAGAGAATGAGGATCGGAGCTCTTAAAGAGACCGTGGCCGGAGAATCGCGCGTTGCGATGACACCGGACAGTGCGACACAGCTTCGCAAACTCGGATTTGAATGTTCAATCGAAACAGGCGCTGGCCGAGCAGCGGGCTTTTCGGACGACTCCTACCGCGAGGTGGGTGTCACGGTCGTAACCGATGCGGCGGCTGTCATTTCAGCGTCTGACATCGTCGTGAAGGTGCGACCGCCGAGCGATGCGGAGGCGAGCCATCTCGCCTCCGCAAAGACCCTCATCTCTTTCTTCTATCCCGCCCAAAATGCGGAATTGCTTGAGACATGTCGCGCCTCCGGCGCGAATGTCATCGCCATGGACATGGTGCCGCGCATTTCCCGCGCCCAGAAGATGGATGCCTTGTCCTCCATGGCCAATATTGCCGGTTATCGTGCGGTGATCGAGGCCGGTAATAACTTCGGCCGCTTCTTCACCGGTCAGGTCACCGCCGCCGGCAAGGTGCCGCCCGCCAAGGTTCTGGTCATCGGCGCCGGCGTTGCCGGTCTTGCCGCCATCGGCACGGCCACCTCGCTGGGCGCGATTACCTATGCCTTCGACGTGCGCCCTGAAGTGGCCGAACAGATCGAATCCATGGGCGCTGAGTTCGTCTATCTCGATTTCGCCGAGCAGCAGGATGGCGCAGCCACCGGCGGTTACGCCGCCCCCTCCTCGCAGGAATTCCGCGAGAAGCAGCTGGAGAAATTCCGCGAACTGGCCCCGCAGATGGATATCGTCATCACCACGGCGCTGATCCCCGGCCGTGACGCCCCGAAGCTGTGGCTCGCTGACATGGTGGCCGCCATGAAGCCGGGTTCCGTCATCATCGATCTTGCAGCCGAGCGCGGCGGAAATTGCGACCTGACGGTTCCCGACAGCCGTGTCGTTTCCGACAATGGCGTCATCGTCATCGGCTACACGGATTTCCCGAGCCGCATGGCGGCGCAGGCCTCGACGCTCTATTCCACCAACATCCGTCACATGATGACCGATCTGACGCCCGGAAAAGACGGCAAGCCGGTTCACAACATGGAAGACGATGTCATCCGTGGCGCGACCGTCACCTATCAGGGCGAGATAACCTTCCCGCCGCCGCCGCCGAAAATCCAGGCGATTGCCGCGCAGAAGCCGAAGGAACGCGCACGAGAGCTCACGCCCGAGGAAAAGCACGCCAAGGAACGGGTCGAATTCAAGGCGCAGACCAAAAGCCAGGTCGGACTGCTCGTCATCGGCACGGCACTGCTGCTTCTCGTCGGTCTCTTCGCCCCGGCAAGCTTCATGAGCCACTTCATCGTCTTCGTGCTCGCCTGCTTCATCGGTTTCCAGGTCATCTGGAATGTCAGCCACTCGCTGCACACGCCGCTAATGGCGGTGACGAATGCCATTTCCGGCATCGTCATTCTGGGCGCGCTGCTGCAGATCGGCTCCAGCAACTGGCTGGTGGTGATCCTTGCCTCGCTTTCCGTCCTGATCGCGACGATCAACATCGTCGGCGGTTTCCTCGTGACACGGCGCATGCTCGCCATGTTCCAGAAATCCTGAGTGTGCGGGGATTTAAATAAATGACCATTGGTATCGTTTCCGCGGCCTATGTTGCCGCAGCCGTTCTTTTCATCCTGTCGCTTGGCGGCCTCTCCGGCCAGGAAAGCGCCAAACGCGCCGTCTGGTACGGCATTACAGGCATGGGCCTTGCCGTCGCCGCAACCGTCTTCGGACCCGATGTCGGCAATTGGTTCATCGTGCTGCTGATGCTCGCCGGTGGTGCCGTTCTCGGCTATTTCGTCGCCAGCCGCGTGCAGATGACCGAAATGCCGCAGCTTGTGGCCGCTCTTCACTCCTTCGTCGGCCTTGCCGCCGTCTTCATTGGCTTCAACGCCCATATCGAAGAAGCGCATATTGCCTCGCTCGACGAGACGGCACGCTCTCTGCTGACGGGCTTTTCCGCCCTCCTCGCCCACAAGACGCCGGTAGAACTGGCCATCATGAAGGTCGAGGTCTTCCTCGGCGTCTTCATCGGCGCCGTCACCTTCACCGGTTCGGTCGTTGCCTTCGGCAAGCTTGCCGGCAAGGTGGA